>DAHVZZ010000334.1:0-2667 GCA_027323785.1 Acidobacterium sp.
GAAGATCTACGGCGCGCGGCTGCACGACGGCGTGTGGAGCAAACCCGTGGTGCTGGCCAGCGGCCATGGCGTGGCGTGCTGGAATCCGGTGCTCTTCCATACCCGCGACGGGCGGCTGTGGCTCTATTACAAGTACGGCAAACACACCACCACCTGGAAGGGCGCGCGCAAGTGGAGCGATAACGATGGCCGCACCTGGAGCGCGGCCGAGGATCTTCCGGACGGCATTCTGGGTCCCATCAAGGACAAGCCGCTGGTGCTCGCCGACGGAACTATCGTGGCCGGATCGTCGGTGGAAAACGGCAAGTGGAATGCGTGGATCGACCGCTCGACCAACAACGGCCAGTCGTGGACAAAATTCGGCCCCATCACCGTTCCTCCCAGCGACGATGTGCCCAATGCCGCCGCCCTGGCCGCCGGCCGGGAAAAGACGCCGCCACCCGTTGATGGCGTGCACACGAAACTCTATCAGCCCTCCAAAAAGACGGTCGGCATCATTCAGCCGACCATCGTGTGGATGGGCGGACGCCATCTGCGCTTCTTTGCGCGCAGCCAGACCAAGGCAGCGCGGATTGTCATCGCCGATTCCTGGGACAACGGAAAAACCTGGACACAGGCCCGCTTCATCAACCTGCCCTGTCCGAATTCCGGAATCGACGCGGTGCGCTTGAAGGACGGGCGCATCGTGCTGGCCTTCGACGACAGCTACAACCGACGCTCGCCGCTGGACCTGGCCGTCAGCCGCGACGGCGTCCATTTCCGGATCTTCAAGACCGTAGACAGCGGGCCTGGACAGTACTCCTATCCGGCCATCATTCAGGCATCGAATGGCGACCTGCTGATCACCTATTCGTGGCGGCGCGTCTCCATCAAGTTTGAGCGCATTCCGCTATCCGAAGTGCCTGAAGATCTCGGTCGCCCATAATGGGAAGGCGAAATTTTGGCTTCGGCGGCAATTTTCCGCCCCCTGGCATCGCCCCGGAGGGCGTTGGAAGCAGGCGGCCGAAGCCATTGCAATCTGCAGAAAATTATATGGTTACATCGACATCAGGAACATCTTCGCCCACCGGGAACGTCTGCTCCGCCCTCTAAAATTCGGCAAAATGTGCCTCAATTAAACTTTTTGGCACGCACGTCCGTCTCGCAAATCAGAAAATAAATGTATACTCTCGAAAATAAAGTGATTTTTTGCTATGCCGCTGCCAACTGCCAGTCCGGATCGTCCAGGAACTCCGCACGAGGGGCTCTGCTCGCCGAAATCTGCTGTTTGGGCCGGCCGCCTGGCCATCTTTGCCGGTCATGGTTCCGGTTTGCGGAGTAATACCCGGGCAATCGTCCGAACCCCGCGGGAATTTGCCGGCCAGACGCTACGAGGAGACGTTCGCTAGAAATGCACGCGCTCGACGTCCTTATTATCGGCGGTTACCTGCTGACGCTCGTCGTCATCGGCGTGGGTGTTGCAGGGCGGCAGAAGACCACCGACAGCTATTTCGTAGCCGACCGCTCGGTCCCCGGCTGGGCCGCGGGTCTTTCGCTGGTGGCGACCATCATCACCAGCGTCACCTTCATCGCCTACCCCGGGGCGGCGTATGCCGGAGACTGGACGCTGCTGGTTCCCGGCATTCTTTTCGTTCTGGTCATCGTGTCCATCGGGCCGGTGGTGGTGCCGTTTTTCCGGCACGTGGTTTCGATGTCGGCCTTCGAGTACTTCGGCAAGCGCTTTGGCCCGTGGGCGCGGATGTACTCGGCGTTCGCCTTCGCCGCCGGCCAATTTGCCAAGATGGGATTCGTCTTTTACCTGCTGGCCCTGTCGGTTGCAGGATTCACGGGCTGGCCGATCACCGCACTGATCGCGGGGCTGGGTGGGCTGGCAATTTTTTACACCTTCATCGGCGGACTGAAAGCGGTGATCTGGACCGACGTGGTGCAGGGGTTCATGTTGTGGGTGGGCATCGCGGTCACCATCGGGATGCTGCTGTTTTCGCCGCACGCGCAGCCCGGCGCGATGCTGCACCTGATCGCCGCGAGTCACAAGACGCGGCTGGGCAGCATGCACTTCAACCTGGCCCAGCCGACCTTCTGGACGCTGGCGATTTACGGGCTGTTTTTCTACCTGCAGAAGTACACGGCGGACCAGACGGTGGTGCAGCGCTATATTGCGGCCAAATCGGACCGCCAGGCGCTGGGCGGCATCGCCATGGGCGCGTGGCTGTGCCTGCCGGTATGGACGGCGTTCATGTTCATCGGCTCGCTGCTGTGGGCGTTTTACAAGCTGGGCGGGGACGTGCTGCCGGCGACGATTACGCGGCCCGACCAGGTATTTCCCTACTTCATGGTCACGCAGATGCCGACCGGCGTCGGCGGCATCTTTCTGGCGGCGCTGTTCGGCGCGGCCATGTCGATGCTGGCCTCGGACCTGAACTGCCTGGGGCTGATCCTGACCGAAGACTTTTACTCGCACTTCTTTCCGCGCCACTCGGATGAGCAGCGGCTGCGCTTCGGCAAGGTATCGATTGTGCTGTGCGGGGCGCTGGCCATCGCGATTGCGATGCGGCTCTCCAGCACGCACGGCACGGCGCTGGCTCTCTACTACACGGCCACGGCGATTGTGGCCGGTGGATTGGCGGGCCTGTTTCTGCTGGCGTTCCTGATGCGGCGCGCGGGGCG
>DAHVZZ010000338.1:0-7103 GCA_027323785.1 Acidobacterium sp.
CCAGCTGCCCCAGTTGGGATGTTCCATATCGCTCAGGCCGTTCGGAATCAACCCCAGCCAGGATGGCGTGTCGCCTTCCATCCCGTAGGCCACGTCGGGATACGCGGCTCCCAGCGCTCCATGCCCCTCCTGAATATTCTTCGCCAGCCACTCATTGCTGATGGAGGAGTTGTCGATTCCGGGCACCTCCAGGTTGATGCCCTGCCAGGTGGCGGCGCTGTAGTCTCCGCCGGGGCTGACGATGTAGAAGAGCGAAGGAAAATTCTTCCGAATCCAGGGTCCGCTGTCGTCCTGGTCGGAAATGGTATAGACGCGCAGTTTCGCCACCAGTCGATCAACTTCCGCGGAAGTTTTGGTGGCTCGCAGCTTATGGAGCGCCTGCGCGAGGGTATTGACACCGCCCCACACCGATATCCAGAGCGAGCGATCGTCATCCTTCTCCATGGCCCGAATGATCCACTCGGAACCCTCTGAATCCATGCCCTTCCCCACGCCCTTCATTCCATATTTCGCCAGGCCATGTTTGACCAGCGACTGGAGGGTCTCGGCCGCTGGATACCCCGGATGGTGCAGGAGCAGATTACCGTGAACCTTCGCATAGGCACGGATCACATTTCGAACCAACTCCGGCTCAGGTGCCGGCCTCCAGATCGATGTAGCTGCAATCAGGCCTTCAATATCGATCTCATTCGAGTAAAGGAGCAGCCGGCAGGTGCTTTCCGTGTCGTCCGGGTCGGCGCCAATATCGGTAAGGACAATGAGGCGTTTCTTCTGTGCGTCGTCCGCAACATCCCGATAAGGGAGAGCCGGCGATCCAACGGAGCCGGCCCGGGTGCTCGGCGCGGCGAAAGCTTGCAAAGGCGACAGGCCCAGTCTCATTCCCATCAGAGACGCAAGGCTGCGTGCTGCGAATACGCGACGGTTCATATCTCAGGAATCCTCCAATACACGGACACGGTTGCATCCCACAGGGGAATTGAATCAGGCCGACGCACCTCGCAAAAGCGCAGTCCGCAGGTGCCGCCAGAGGCCGCCTTGTCTGTCGCTTTACGCTCAGCGGGCAGTACGAATACCTCCCCAAAGAAAATGAGCGGACGGACGGGAATCGCCCCATGTTAACTTGCGTGCATCGCAAAAGGCCACGATCAGTCTCCTGAAGCGGCTCAGTTCCAGGAATCCTTGCGACCAAGATAGCGTCTCCTGCTTTGATCAGTGCCGAATCGCATCTCCTTCGCAATCTCCACACACCCATGTGACACAAAAAAATCAGCGGCCCACCAGAGGGATCCCCCTGCGCGAACCGCTGACCACGATCTGCTATCTGCTGCCTGCTGCCTGCCGCCCTCTCACGCCTGCCCGACGGTTACATGGCCCTCCAGCGGAATCCCCGCCCGGCTCACCACTGTGAACCGCAACGGCCCGCCCTGCGCGCCGCCGTCGATCCGCACATGGTCCCCGTGCAGCACCTCGCCGTCCAGGATCTTCATCGCCAGCGGGTCCTGGATCAGCCGCTGGATCGCCCGCTTCAGCGGCCTCGCTCCATACGCCCGGTCGTACCCGCTCGTGAACACCTGATGCCGCGCCGCCTCCGTCAGCTCGATCGTGATGTGCCGATCGGCCAGCAGCTTCTCCAGGTCCTTCAGCCGCAGTTCCACAATCCGCGTCAGCTGCTCCTCGCCCAGCGGACGGAAGACCACCGTGTCGTCCACCCGGTTCAGAAACTCCGGCCGGAAGTGCTCCCGCACCATCTTCATCACGCTCTCCTGCGCGTGCGCGAAGGTCACTTCCGTCGCCATCGATTCCGCCTGCAAAAACGCCGCGCCCAGGTTCGACGTCATGATCAGCACCGTGTTCTTAAAGTCCACCGTCCTGCCCCGCGAATCCGTCAGCCGCCCATCGTCCAGCACCTGCAGCAGCACGTTAAACACATCCGGATGCGCCTTCTCGATCTCGTCCAGCAGGATCACCGAATACGGCCTCCGCCGCACCGCCTCCGTCAGCTGTCCGCCCTCGTCGTAGCCCACATATCCCGGAGGCGCGCCGATCATCCGCGCCACGGCATGCTTCTCCATGTACTCGCTCATGTCCAGCCGCACCATCGCCTGCTCGTCGTCGAACAGGAACTCCGCCAGCGCCCGCGCCGTCTCCGTCTTGCCCACCCCCGTCGGCCCCAGAAAGATGAACGACCCAATCGGCTTCTTCGGATCGCTCAGTCCCGCACGCGACCTCCGGATGGCGTTGGCCACGATGGACAGCGCCGCGTCCTGCCCCACCACGCGCTCCCGCAGCCGATCCTCCATCTGCACCAGCTTCTTCACTTCGCCTTCCAGCATCCGCGACACCGGAATCCCGGTCCACTTGCTCACGATCCGGGCGATATCCTCCTCATCCACTTCCTCCTTCAGCATCCGCTGCGGAGCCGCCGCCGCTCCCGCCTGGGCCGCGTCCAGCTGCTTCATCTCCGCTTCCATCTTCGGCAGCTCGCCGTACTGGATCTGCGCCGCCCGCTCCAGATTTCCGCGCCGCGTCTGCTCTTCCGCCTCGAAGCGCAGCGTCTCCACCTGCTTCTTCAGGTCGCTCAGCCGCGTAATCGCCTCCCGCTCCTTCTGCCACCGCGCCCGCAGCACTGTGGCTTTCTCGCGCAGCTCCGCCACCTGCCGCTCCACCTGCTCCAGCCGCTCCTTCGAGTTCGGATCGCTCTCCCGCTTCAGCGCCTCCCGCTCGATCTCCAGCGACGTCGCCTCCCGCTCCAGCTCGTCGATCTCCGTCGGCACGCTCCCTATCTGGATCGCCAGCGAAGCCGCCGCCTCATCCACCAGGTCGATCGCCTTGTCCGGCAAAAATCGGTCAGAAATATATCGGTGCGACAGCGTTGCCGCCGACACAATCGCCGAGTCCCGAATCCGCACCTTGTGATGCGCCTCGTACCGCTCCTTCAGCCCGCGCAGAATGGCGATCGTGTCCTCCACGTTCGGCTCGCCCACGTAGACAATCTGGAACCGCCGCTCGAATGCCGGGTCCTTCTCGATGTACTTTCGATACTCATTCAGCGTCGTCGCGCCAATCGCCCGCAGTTCGCCCCGCGCCAGCGCCGGCTTCAGCATGTTGCTGGCGTCAATCGCTCCCTCCGCCGCGCCCGCCCCCACCAGCGTGTGCAGCTCGTCGATGAACAGCACAATCTGCCCATTCGACTCCTCAATCTCCTTCAGCACCGCCTTCAGCCGGTCCTCAAACTCGCCCCGGTACTTCGCCCCCGCCAGCATCGACCCCAGATCCAGCGAAATCACCCGCTTCTCCCGCAGAATGTCCGGCACGTCCCCATGCACAATCCGCCGCGCCAGCCCTTCCACAATGGCCGTCTTGCCTACGCCCGGCTCGCCGATCAGCACCGGATTGTTCTTCGTCCGCCGCGACAGCACCTGGATCACCCGCCGGATCTCCTCGTCCCGCCCGATCACCGGATCCAGCTTGCCGCGCCGCGCCAGCTCCGTCAGGTCCTTCGCGTATTTCTCCAGCGCCTGGTATTTCGCTTCCGGATTCTGGTCCGTCACCCGCTGGCTGCCGCGCACCGTCGCCAGGCTCTTCAGCACCGCCTCGTGCGTCGCCCCCAGCGACGCCAGCAGCAGCTGCGCCCCGTCATTCTTCTGCCGCGTCAGCGCCAGCAGCAGATGCTCCGTCGAGACGTACTCGTCCTTGAAGGCTTCTGCCTCTCGAAAGGCCTGCTCGAAAACCTGATTCAGCGCCTTCGATGCGCCCGGCTGCGCCGACGCCCCGCTCACCTTCGGCAGCTGCTCCACTGCCTCCTGCGTCTTGGCCTCCAGTTGCCCGGTCGGCACCCCCACCTTGTCCAGGACGGCCGGAATCACGCCCTCTTTGTCCGCCAGCAGCACCGCCAGCAGGTGCAGCGGCAGAATCTCCGGATTGCCATTCTCCCCCGTCAGCTGGCTGGCATTCTGCACAGCCTCCTGCGATTTCACCGTGAACTTGTCCCAACGAATTGCCATGTCGATTTATCCCGCCGCTCCGAATTCTTCTGTCTCCACCCAAAAAAAACGGGAGGGAATTTAAATTCCCCTCCCGCAGCATTGAAGATCGTTAAACCTGAGATCGCAGCGAGCGATCAACCTCGCTGATTGTAACGCGATTTTGATCCCGCAATCTCTTTCCCTGCCACGAGTTTTTCCCTTATGCCGCCTTAATTTCCCTTTTTCCCGGCTCGAGCGACTTCCCTACTTCCACCTTGATCTGCTTCGGCTTCGCTTCCGGCCGCTTCTGCATCTCGATCCGCAGCACCCCGGCGTCGTACCCGGCCTTCACGTTCTCCATGCTCACCGTGTTCGGAACCGTGAAGGAGCGGTAGAAGCTTCCGTACCGCCGCTCAATCCGGTGGAAGTTCTCTTCCTTCTCTTCCTTCTCGAACTTGCGCTCGCCCTTCACGGTCAGCACATTGTTCTCCACCTGGATGTCCAGCTCATTCTCCTTCATCCCCGGCACTTCCAGCTTCAGCACGATCTTGTGCTCATCCTCATAGATGTCCACCGGAGGCACGAAGGCCGCGGTCGAAACCAGATCGTTCTCGCCAACACCCCGGCTGAAGTCCTGGAAAAGCGAGTTCATCCGGTTCTGCAGCGAAAGGACGTCACGAAAAGGATCCCAACGAGTGATTGCCATAGAAATCTCCTTCGTTCTCAGATTCTGAGTGATCGGGCCAACCTTCCCGGTTGGCCACCACAACATCTGATGAAACTATAGCACAAACGATGCATAAAACATGAGTGTGTTTGTATCAATTTTAGGATGAACCGCAAATCACTGGATCCACAAAGCCTCCCATCCAGAAGATGGTGCTTCGCGGTTCCCGGCTAGCTCCTCCGCCCGCTGCCACCGCAGCCCGCCCGAGCGGGGCTGCCCCCGAAAAACCGCGAAAATTACCCCAGCCCCGCGCCATACACGGGCCGCGCCTCACCCCACTCGAAACTCGGTCCCCAGGTCCCCGCAGCCTCCGCGCCGTCACCCAGCAGAACCTCCCCATCAGCACCTGCCTCAACCTCTGCTCACGGTTCGCAGACAGCCATTTTGTATCCGACATCACATTTCCCGCAGATTTTGTGACCGCAATCACAGGCAGACCCCGGCTGTGATCTGAATCACAGGCGTTTTGCGAAGGCTTGTGACGACGGATACATACAGGCGTCCCGAGCCAGGCTAACAATTCTCCGTTTTTCAGTACTGCGCATGGCCCCGTGTTCCACTCCGGCCCGCTCGCAGCATGGGCTGCCACCGGCGCACCAAATCGCAGCACCTCGCCCATCGGGCACGCCGGCTTGCCGGCAGAACGGAGAATCAGAATGAATGCCAGTACTCTCGACTACCAGGAGGTAGTCAGGGCCGCGAAAGCCGAAGCCCCGGCCCAGTATGTTTTCTTCTTCGGCGCGGGGATCGCCGAAGGCACCGGAAAAATGCGCGACATCCTTGGCGGTAAAGGCGCCGGCCTCGCCGAAATGACCAATGCCGGCCTCCCCGTCCCTCCCGGCTTTACCATCCAGACCGAAGCCTGCCGCGAGTTCATGCGCGGCAAACTCTCCCCCCAGGTCACCGAGCAGATGGACCTCGCCCTCGAGCGCCTCGAAAAGCTCCAGGGACAGCGCCTCGGCGCCGGCGACAATCCCCTCCTCGTCAGCGTCCGCTCCGGCGCCAAGTTCTCCATGCCCGGCATGATGGACACCATCCTCAACCTCGGCCTCAACGACGCCTCCGTCGAAGCTCTCGCGAAAAAGACCGGCAATCCCCGCTTTGCCTACGACTCCTACCGCCGCCTCATCCAGATGTTCGGCGACGTCGTCCTCGACATCCCCAAATCCAGCTTCGAGCACATCTTCGACGAGACCAAGAAAAAGCACGGCGCAAAGCAGGACACCGAGCTCTCCCCCGCCGGCCTGAAGGAAGTCATCGCCGGCTACAAAAGGCTGGTGCTCCGCCACACCGGCGCCGAGTTCCCCCAGGACCCCTGCCGTCAGCTGGTCATGGCGAGGGACGCCGTCTTCAGGTCCTGGAATAACGACCGCGCCCGCACCTACCGCCGCCTGAACAACATCGACGACCTCCTCGGCACCGCCGTCAACGTCCAGGCCATGGTCTTCGGCAATCTCAACGATTCCAGCGGCACCGGCGTCGGCTTCACCCGCAATCCCGCCAACGGCGAGAAAGAGTTCTACGGCGAGGTCCTCATGAACGCGCAGGGCGAGGACGTCGTCGCTGGCATCCGCACGCCGATTCACATCGACGAACTGCAGAAGCTGATGCCCCACGTCTACGACCAGCTCCGCGACCTCACTTCGCGCCTGGAAAAACACTACCGCGACATGCAGGACTTCGAGTTCACCATCCAGGATGGCCGCCTCTACATGCTGCAGACCCGCAACGCCAAGCGCACCGGCATGGCCGCGGTCCGCATCGCCATCGATATGGTCCGCGAAGGCCTCATCACCATCGACGAAGCCGTCCTGCGCGTCGAGCCGAACCAGATCTTCGACTTCCTCGTGCCGCGCCTGAACGAGAAGGGCGCCGTTGAGGTGCTCGCCACCGGACTGCCCGCCTCACCCGGCGCCGCCGTCGGCCAGATCGTGTTCACCGCCGCCGACGCCGTCAAATTCCACGAGAAGGGCACCTACAAATCCATCATCCTCGTCCGCAGCGAGACCTCTCCCGAGGACATCGCCGGTATGAACGTCGCCGTCGGCATTCTCACTTCGCGCGGCGGCATGACCTCCCACGCCGCTCTGGTCACCCGCGGCATGGGCAAGTGCTGTGTCGCCGGCGCCGGCGATGTCACCATCGACGAGAAGAAGAAGGAGATGCGTGTCAAAGGCAAGGTCTTCCACGAGGGCGACTGGCTCTCGCTCGACGGAACCACCGGCCGCGTCATCCTCGGCAAGCTGCACACCATTCCCGTCAATCCCGATAACCCCGACCTCGTCCAGTTCATGGGCTGGGTCGATCAGCGCCGCCGCCTGCGCGTGCTGGCCAACGCGGACATCCCTCGCGACGCCAAACAGGCCCAGGTCTTCGGCGCCGAGGGCATCGGCCTCTGCCGCACCGAGCAC
>DAHVZZ010000394.1:0-3440 GCA_027323785.1 Acidobacterium sp.
CCAGATATGTATCGGGAAGTATATGTGATGACATAGGAAGCCAGGCAAACAGCACTTTTTATGAATGGAATGTAACATTGACTGCGATGACTGGACTCGACAAGGGATGACGCTGCTGTTGCCGCGCAGAGCATGCGTGCCGGACGCGGTGACAGCGGGGCTGGCGAAGGTTGGGCTGCGGATGCCGGCCCATCCGGTGGCGCATGCGCTGCTGCGCGCGGCGGGGGTTCCGGTGGCGGCGCCGAGCGCGAACCGTTTTGGCCGGACGAGTCCGACGCGGGCGGACCACGTGGCCGAGGACCTGGATGGGCGGATCGATGCCATCCTCGACGGCGGCGAGACAACCCATGGCGTGGAATCGACGGTCGTGGACGTGCGCGAGGATGGGTGTACGATTCTGCGGCCGGGCGTGGTGACGCTGGAGCAGATTCGGGCGGTGTGCTGCGGCGAGGTAAAGCTCGTCCGGGCCGACGAACATGGTGAGAGCGAGGAGCCGGCGGCCTCGCCTGGAATGGGCCTGCGGCATTATGCTCCGCGGGCGCGCCTGGTGCTGGTGGAAGGCGAAGGCGAGGCGCAGAAGGCCGCCTATGGCGAAGCGGCGCGCCGCTGCGAAGAGGCCGGCGATGAACTGGGGCTGATGCTGCCGGACGCCTTTCAGACGGCGGTGATTGGCCGGCGGGCGCGGGTGTTTCGCTGGGGGAACTGGGCGGACGAGGAAGAGCTGGCGCAGCGGTTGTTTGCCGGGCTGCGCATGCTGGATGCGGCGGGCGTGACGGCGATTGTGTGTCCGGTGCCGCGGGGAGCGGGGATCGGCGTGGCGATTCGCGACCGGCTGCGGAAGGCGGCGCGGCGATCGTAACGGCCGCGCCGGAGTTAACTGCGAAGGCTACTGGTTCTCGCCGGCCTTATACAAATACTTAATGCCCGACTTATAGATCAGGGTGCGGGTAGAGCCTCCGCCGGGGCGATGACCGCGCACCTTGAGCACGTTTCTGTCGTACCACTCGATGCAGCCCTCGATCTTTTCGCCGTCTTCCAGTACGAAGACCATGGGGGTCTGCGTCTGCACCTGTTTCTGGAAATAGAACGACTCGGCGTGCGAGGAGGCTTCCTGCGGAGAGATGGCAACCGCCGGCGGAGCCTGGGAGACGAGCACCGGCTCTTCGCGGCGCTGGAATCGGCGCGAGCGAAGCAGGCGAGCCGGCAGCGTGGGCCGGATGAGCTTGCGCGGTCCCATGACGTTCAGCTCGACGGGCTCTTCGGGCGCCGGCGGCGGTGGCGGCGGGGGCACTGCAATCACAGGTCCGAGAGCGGCGGAGGCCCGCTGCAGCGGGTCTTTCTGAGGTTGCGGACGCAACGTACGTACCGCGGAGGCAGGCAGTTGGGGCATCGTACCTGAATTCCTTTTCAGACAAAGCTGCCGTATGTGATGCTCGAAGGCGCTGTGGGGTCGCCAGAAACGGAAACTTTGAGGAGACTGTTAACAACAATGTTAGCAGGGTTGAAGGAATCCGGTTTCAGACGCCGAGCAGCTGCGCGGCATAGCTGTCCAGCGAGAGGGAGCGCAGCAGATTGCGGCGCATGCCGGATTCCACCTGATGCAGCCCGCGCGCGGCGCTTTCGATCCAGTCGAAGGTGACGAATTCAGCCAGCGCGGCCAGTTCCCGCTGGAGATCGATGTTGCGGATTCGGTGCGGCGTGCCCGCTTTGATCAGCAGCAGATCTTCCAGCAGCGAGGCCATGGTGCGCAGCAGGGCATCCGTCTTTGCCTGGCCCTCGGCGCCGGCGCGATAGGTTTCCGTGGCGCGGAAGAGGGCTGAAAAATCCGGCTCCTGCACGGTGGTCCGGAGCAACAGCATGGCGTCGGCACGGCTGGCCATCCATGCGGGCAGATCGAAGTTGAGGGCCCGGCCGATCGCGCCCTCGGCGAGACGGGCGATGAGCGCGCGCTCGGCCGGCTTCGATGAGGAACGGCGCTCGGCCAGAAGCTGCTCGATCTGCTCCACCGGAATCGCGCCCAGACGAAAGATTCCGGCGCGCGAGCGGATGGTGGGGAGCAGCTCGCCGGGATTTTCCGCAAGAAGCATGATGGTGGCGTGCGGCGGCGGCTCCTCCAGAACCTTGAGGATGGAGTTGGCGGCTTCCTTCATGAACGCGGCGCTGGTGAAGATGTAGACGGCGCGGCGTGCTTCGGCGGGCACGCGGTAGATTTCGCGGATGAGCATGCGCACCTGGCCCACCTTGATGAGCAGCTGCGGCGGATCGGGTGGAATCACCAGTACGTCGGGGTGCGTCTGGATGAGGATGCGGGTTTCCTTTTTGTCCGTCTCGCGCAGCTCTTCCCGGGCGGCGACGGCTTCGGCGACGCGGGCGTCGAGGTCGGCGGCCTGGCCGATGCGGGTGCAGTTGGAGCAGCGTCCGCAGAAGTCGGGCAGGCCCTCGGTTTCGCAGGGCTGCAGGCAGTTGGCGGCCTGGGCCAGCATCACGGCCAGCGTGTATTTCCCCGCGCCGCGCGGCCCGGCAAGGATGAGGGCGTGCGGAAGACGCGAGGCGGCGATCGACTCACGCAGATGCCGGACGGTCGCTTCGTTGCCGAGAAAGTCGCGAAAACCCACGGGACAAGGTTACAGGATGCGACGGGGGAGCTGCGCTCGTGGAGGAGAGAGCAGCCCTCCCGATGGTTTATTGCGGCAGCTCCTTCTTCCCGGTGACGGTGAACTGGGCGCTGAGCACGCCGGGCGTGTCGCCGGGCTGTCCGCCGCCCAGGGAGACGGTGTAGTCGCCGGGCAGGATGCTCCGATTGCCCCGCTCACCCACCTGGCCGAGCGAGCGCGGCGCGATGGTGAGGGTGACGTGCCGCGACTGGCCGGGGCTGAGATGGATGCGCTCAAAGCCGGCCAGCTCGCGGATGGGCGTCTCATAGGCGCTCGGCTGCTTCAGGTACAGCTCCACCACCTCGTCGCCGGCGACCTTGCCGGTGTTCGTCACCTCGCCCTCGACGGTCACCGGTTCCCCGGCTGTCACGCGTGCCGGAACCTTCAGCCCGCTGAAGGCGAAGGTGGTATAGCTGAGCCCGTATCCGAAGGGAAAGAGCGGCTTGCCGTGGAAGTAGCGGTAGGTGCGGCCCCGCATGGAGTAATCCGTGAAGGGCGGCAGCTGGCTGTTCGAGGCGTAGAAGGTGACGGGCAGACGTCCGGCGGGATCGTTGTCTCCGGCCAGCGTTTCGGCGATGGCATCGCCGCCTTCTTCGCCCGGATACCACGCTTCCAGAATGGCGCTGGCGTGCTCGGCGGCCCAGTCCACGGCCAGCGCGCTGCCCGTCTGCAGCACTACGATGAGTGGCTTGCCGGTGGCGGCGAGTGCGTGCAGCAGGTCTTCCTGCGTCTGCGGCAATCGGATGGACGTGAGATCGCCGCCATTAAAGCCCTGGTAGTGCACCG
>DAHVZZ010000401.1:0-13990 GCA_027323785.1 Acidobacterium sp.
TCGCTTCCCGAACCTGCCAGCGGAGCCCCGGTCGCGCCGGTCATGGATATCGATCCTCCGGTAGACCGCACCTGCAATGCCAATGTCGTGGAACCTCCCGATGCGTAGAAGTCCCGCACCGTCACCCCCGAGATGGGAACAGTCCCTCGCCGGGCTACGGCCACACTCGATGGGCTCACGATGGACGGACCTGTTCGCAGCATGGACACCACCCTCCCCGTATCGGATCGTTGCGGATACTCGCTCGCGGGCGTGTAGTAATTCTGTCCGTTCACGATCTGATCGAGGTAATTCGCCACCCGGCATGGACACTGCGGGAAGATCACAGCCTCATCGAAGGAAGCGGTAAGCGACGACGTTTTGTCCGCGCTGAACAGCGGCGTCGATGGATCCGTACCGTTGTACACCATATATGCCAGGCTCCCCAGCACATCCGCTCTCGTTCCATTGGTGGCGGCGATCTCGCGCGTGTCCCCTTCTTCCTTAAAGCCGAGGATCTCCGCCGGCACGCCATTCAGAATCATGCAGGTGCCGCAGTTTTCGAAATCGAACTGCTTCGCAATGAACGGAGTTTTCCCGGCCAGCGTTACGTTGCTTCCCGCCGCGCTCACATCGTCCATAAACAGCGGACCACCCGCGGCGGTGCGGTTCACTGCCAGCGTGCCCGGGAACATCGTGTCCCGCAGAACCACGGGTCGGTTGCTGTCCTGCTCGATGGCAAGCTGGGTGCCGTCGTTCGAATTGTCGAAGCGAAGCTGCTCGATCATGAGCGGCGTCCCAGCGTCGGCCAGAATGCGAAACATGCCCTCGCTGCGCCAGCTCTCATAGAGCGTTGGGTGCAGCGACGAGTCCAGACCGACGATCCGCTGCACCGTCGCCGGTATGGTGATCGGCTGCGAAATGTAATAGACCCCGTGCGGAAAGTAGATCGTCGCGGCTCCGGAGTTCATCGCCGCCTGAATCCCCGCCGCTGCATCAGTCGGACTCGGAACATTGTCGTTGAGATCCGTGAAATCGGCACTGGGCTTTGCTCCATACTGTTCGACGCTGACCCACTGCGACATGGGCTGCCGGAAAGTCGGTGGAGTGTCGAGGATTGGAGTCGCCGTCCGGAAACTTCCGCTCGCTCCATTCACAAAACCTTTCGGCGTCCACATTCCGCTCACAACATTGCCGGGCAATCGCGATCCGGTAAATGACTCGTAATCCTCAACCCAGTTCCGGTTGCGAAAGACGATTGTTCCGTTATTGGAAACGATTGGGCCGTGCTGCCCGCGCCAGCTCCGCAGCACAGCATGGTTCAGCACGATCTCGCCGTCAGCGCTGCTGTTCACGATGGCCGGTCCCGCCGTAGCTGCCGTCAGATCGTTGGCCGCAATCTGATTCTGCGCGTTGCGCAGCCCCGCCACCGTCTGCCCAAAGAGGCGCACATGATCGAGCGTGAGCGCGTACTGCAGATTGGCAACGTCCAACCCCACGGAAAATCCGTTGACCGTCACATTTTCAAGGAGCGCCGGACCCATCAGCGGCCGCGTCATTCGAATGCCCGTCACACCTTCGCCCCGGGGCGCGTTCACCGTTACGTTGCGGATAGCCCCAAGATTATTTGCCAGGTAGTCGATCCCGATCGCCCCCGCGTTGCCCCTGCCGATGTCGATCGTCATGTCCTGGATCGTGTTCTGATACGCGTCGTTGCCGTCGCCCGGCTCAGGAGAATAACCGTAGGCGGCATCCGCCGTCGGATGAATCATTCCCAGCGGCTTCGCCGGGTTGCCGAAACCCGGGGCGTCCGCTTCCAGCTTGATCGTGGTCGTCGTCTCGGATTCGCCGATCAGCACCATGCCGTACGTTGGATTCCCCGATCCATCCGTCTTGATCAGCGGCCCCGAAATCAGATAGGTGCCGCTCGGAAAATACACAATCTTCGCCTGGCCCCAGTAGTTTCCTGTATTTGCCGGCGGCGTGCTGGCCGCAATCGCTCGGTTGATGGCCGCGGTGTCGTCGGTAACTCCATCGCCCTTCGCGCCGAAATCCTTCACATTGATGACTCCGGAATTCGGCGGAAACTGCATGGCAAAGAGCGCTCGCTGGCTCGCAAGGACAAACAGGACCGTGGCGGCGATACTAAAGGCTCTGCATACTCGAGTAGTGTTCATGACCTCTCCCTGAACGGTTTCGAATGGGTGGAGTGCGCACGCGGATTGACGAGGTGCAAATCCGCGATGGCAGGCATTCCTGACCGGGAACAACCGTGATATGAATCGTTTCACGCACTTTCCACAAGCCGGGATAGTTTGCTGGTCATTTTCAGGATTCGCGTCTTGATACGTTTCAATTCGCGAATGGCCACAATTGATAATTGACTGGCCGGTAACTTGTCAAGCTTCCCGGATAACCAGTTGTAAAACCTCGCCGCGCCCCTCCGCCCCGTCCGTCTACCCCAGGCAGAGCTCAGGGGGAAAACCTTCGCGCTTCCATTCTCCGGCGCGGCACTCAGAGCGATTACGGCCCTCACGCTGCGTCTGGAACCATAAGCACAATGTTTTCCGCGGGCTTCCGCGAAGTAAACTGTCTTTTGGCTCTCTGGAAAGGCAAAAGTCATGAAAAGTTCAGGCGGCTCGGCGGTGATGCAGACAGACGTGCAGGAAATCCTGCGGCAGGGTGTGGAACGGACGGATGCGGCGCTGGAGCGGCTGCTGCCGCCGGTTACGCAGGTTCCGCAATCGATTCACGGAGCGATGCGGCACAGCGTTTTCGCTGGCGGAAAGCGGCTCCGGCCGGTGCTGGCAATGGAAGCGGGACGGCTGATCGCGGCCGCGCGGGGTGAAAGCGGCCTCCCTCTCGGAATTGAAGAACTCGGCGCGGCAATCGAGATGATCCATACCTATTCGCTCATCCACGATGACCTTCCGGCCCTGGACAACGACGACCTCCGGCGGGGGAAACCGACCTGCCATGTGGCATTCGGCGAAGCCATCGCGATCCTGGCGGGAGATGCGCTGCAAACGCAGGCCTATCAAACGCTGGCCGGCCTCCGCTGCGAGGCTTCGCAGATTGTGCGCATCGTGGGCCTGATTGCCGAGGCAACAGGCACCGTCGAGGGGATGATCGGCGGCCAGGTGCTCGATCTGGAGGGTGAGCACACCAGTCCGACGGCCGAGATGGTAAAGGCGATCCATCGCGCGAAGACCGGTGCGCTGATCCGCGTCAGCATTGTCGCGGGCGGCGTGTATGCCGGCGCCGATGCCGACGACGTGGCTCGGTTGACGGAATTCGGGCGCAAGGCGGGACTGGCGTTCCAGATTGTGGACGACGTCCTCGACATGACACAGGACTCCCAGCACCTGGGCAAAACCGCGGGCAAAGACGTGGCCAGCGATAAGGCGACCTGGCCGGCGGTCTTCGGAATGGAGCAATCCCGAAAGGATGCGCAGCGGCTGATTGGAGAGGCCTTCGAGGAACTGGCTCCCTATGGAGACTCGGCCGACGGGCTCAAGGCGGTCGCGCGCTACCTGGTCGACCGGACCCACTGAAACTCGCCGGCAGCAGGTAGACCTGTCGGCGCGGAGAGCGGTTAGCGGTACCAGCGAAAAGCGGTGAGCGAAAGAGGATTCCGCTCACCGCTTTTTGCTAAGCGCCTTTTTGCCCAACGGCATTTCGCCTGCTTCAGCTTCTCAGATTCCCATGCCGAATTCCGGGCCGATATCCTCGCCCGCGTGAGAATAAAAATCCGACGGCGTCCGGCGTTTAAAAAGATAGCGAAGGCGCAGTTCGCGCCCCACGTAGAGCCCGAGAGCGGTCACGCCCAGGGCCAGCGACGTCCACCCCACGGCGCGAACGGCCCGACAGGGAGACTCAACAACTTCGGAGATTGCGGATTCCGTTACGTGAGCCATTTTCCTCTTTGCTTTCCGACAACACATGCGCATGCTCCGGTACGCCATGGGTTCATAATAGCGCAGCCTGCACGACCCCACCCACAATAGATCGGCAACAGGAAACCGGTCCTTAACCTATTCGACGCCCTCGATTCGGCGAAGGAGCGCAACTTTGCGCTCTGCTGGCAGAAAACTGGCCTCAATAGAGTTGGAGGCCAGTTCCCGCAGGTGCTCCGCCGTTAAACCAAATGTCGCGTGGGCGAGGAGGTACTCATCCTCGATATCGCTGGCAAAGAGGGACGGATCGTCAGAGTTGACCGTGACCATAAGCCCCGAATCGAAATAGCGGCGCAGCGGGTGCTCCTCCGCACAGGAACAGCAGCCCGTGCGGATATTTGACGTGACGCACAGCTCCAGCGGAATCTGCCGATGGGCAAGTACCTCCATCAACTCCGGATCCTGGATGGCGGAAAGCGCATGTCCCAAACGCTCCGCGCCGATATTGATGGCTCCCCAGATGCTCTGCGGCCCCACCGTTTCCCCCGCATGAGCGGTCAGGCGAAGACCGCTGTCCCGCGCTTCGGCGTAGAGATCGCGGAAAGGTTCGGGGCCCGTGCGCCGCTCGTCGCCCCCGATGCCGATTCCGATGATCGAGGGGTACCGCGAACGCAGCTCGGCCGCTTTGCGGAAGACGCGACCCGCTTCTTCGGGACCGAAGTGGCGGACGGCGTCGAAAATCCAGTAAATGGACAGGCCCAGTTCGGCTTCTGCACGCAGACGGGCCCGTTCCATCCCCTCAAAGAGTGGCTCGAATTCGCTGTGGCGGAAGTAATACACAACCCCCACCGAAACGTAGACCTCTGCGTGCACCACTCCCTGTCGGGCGAGGCGCTCAGCCATGCGCCAGGCAATCAGCTCATAATCGGCTGCCGTCTGCAGATGCTCCGTGATCGCCTTAAAGGCCATCAGAAATCCCGTAAAGTCCGTGTAGTGGAAGAGGGCGCGGGCCTGCTCCAGCGTCAGCGGCGCGGAATCGTGGCGCGCGCTCAGCTCGACCAGAGTTTCCGGGCTAACCGTACCTTCAAGGTGAAGGTGCAGCTCGGCTTTGGGAAGGCGCTGGATGAATGCGGGAATATCCATGGCAACTTCTTCAGGTTAGCTGAAATCGGCTCCCCGCGGCCCGGCGGCGTTATCGACCACCTGTGGAAGCCACGGCAGAGTTTTGAGCTGCGCCTCTGACTGGCACAAAAGGTGAGCCGAGCCATTACAATCCTGAAATGGCGCGCAAGCCGGGAGTAGCCGATTTTCGCCGTAGACTGCTGGCGTGGTTCGACGAATGCGCACGGAACCTGCCGTGGCGGCACACCCGCGATCCCTACGCGATCTGGGTATCCGAGACGATGCTCCAACAGACGCGAGTCTCTGTGGTCGAGGCCTACTACACGCGCTTCCTGCAGAAATTCCCAACACTGGAAGCGCTGGCGCGGGCCGATGAATCCGATGTGCTGGCGGCATGGAGCGGCCTGGGCTATTACCGCCGCGCCCGCTCGCTCCATGAGTCGGCCCGGGCGATCATGGCCGAACACCAGGGCCAAATCCCGCGAACGTCCGTGGAATTGGGGCGACTGCCCGGCGTCGGCGTCTACACGGCCGCGGCCGTGGCCAGCATTGCCTTCAATGAGGCCATTCCGGCAATCGACGGCAACGTGGAACGCGTCTTAACCCGCTATCTTGGACGCGAGCCAGTCGCGGGATCGGCGCGCAGCGGCGAGCTGCGGCGCACAGCCGAGATAATGGTCGATCCCGGCCGCCCCGGCGACTTTAATCAGGCAATGATGGAACTGGGAGCGACCGTGTGCCTGCCCCGCTCTCCGGAATGCCCGGCGTGTCCAATCCGAGTGGGGTGCGTGACCCAGGGCGAACATCCAACTTCGCCAGGGCGGAAGATGCTCAGCCGCAATTCTTCGCCTGCCCTCATACAACGGAAACAGTGGCCGAAGACGGAGGTGCTCCTGGACCAGCGGCCGGCCGATGCCGCCCAAATGCCGGGGATGTGGGAGCTGCCGCAGATGAAGCCGGACTGCGAACGTCCGGACGTTGTGCTTCTTACCCTGCGCCATTCCATCACCACCACAAATTATTACGTCACTGTGCATGGCCTCGATACCAATGAGACGAAGCTCCTCGCATCTGCGGCCGGAAAACGCGAATGGGTGCCCATGCGCAATTTGCACAGCCTGCCGCTCACGGGCCTCACGCTGAAGATCCTCCGGCGCTTGAAGGTGATGCCGGGATACAACGGACGAGGCCCGGCCGTTCTGGTGGAAGAGCGGCTACCCGACGCAGACAGGGAATTCGATGCGGCGGTGTTCGGCCGGGAGTAGCCCTCGACGCCCCGTTCTGTCGCTCATGCGCAATTCAGCGGTGCTCTGGCTGCAAGTTGCTGCGCGGCGGGCGTACGATGGGAACGCTATGCCGGAAATCGACACCATTGCGGCCCCGCCGCTGACCTCTCTGAATGAAGAAGAAACCATGCTGCGCGACACGGTGCGGCAATTTGCCCAGCAGGAAATTGCCCCGCGCGTGCGCGCCATGGATGAGGCCCAGAAACTCGATCCTGAGATTCTGAGACAGCTTTTTGAACTGGGACTGATGGCCATTGAGGCTCCGCTGGAGCTGGGCGGCTCCGCTGGTTCGATCTTCAGCGCTGTGCTCGCCGTCGAAGAAATTGCGCGCGTCGACCCGGCCGTAGCTGTCATGGTGGACGTACAGAACACGCTCGCCGTCAATGCGGTGCTCCGCTGGGCGAACCCGGATCAGCAGCGAATGTGGCTGCCCCGTATGGCGCAGCAAACGGTGTGCGCGTATGCGC
The DNA here is from genome assembly GCA_027323785.1 of Acidobacterium sp. Classification (GTDB taxonomy): domain Bacteria; phylum Acidobacteriota; class Terriglobia; order Terriglobales; family Acidobacteriaceae; genus Palsa-343. The sequence continues at coordinate 6,751 of DAHVZZ010000401.1, forward strand.
TGAGCGAGGCGGGGTCTGGCTCGGACGCTTTTTCGCTCGCCTCCCACGCCAGGCTGGACGGTGACGCTTATGTCCTGAACGGACGGAAGCTCTGGATCAGCAACGCCATGGAAGCGGACATGTTCCTGGTCTTCGCAACGATCAATCCGGACGCAGGCTACAAGGGCATCACCGCCTTCATGGTCGAGCGCGAAATGCCTGGCTTTACCGTCGGCCACAAGGAAGACAAGATGGGAATTCGCGCATCCTCGACCTGCGAGCTGCTCTTCGACGACTGCCGCGTGCCGGCCGCGCATGTAGTGGGCGAAGTGGGCAAAGGATACAAAATCGCCATTGAGACGCTGAACGAAGGACGGATCGGCATCGCCGCGCAGATGCTGGGTCTGGCCGAGGGCGCCTGGGGTCACGCCGTCACGTACGCAAAGGAGAGAAAGCAATTCGGCAAGACCATCGCCGAGTTCCAGGCCGTGCAGTTTGCTCTGGCCGACATGGCGACACAGATTGAGGCGGCGCGATTGCTGGTCTACAACGCCGCCCGGATGAAGGGCGCCGGAGTCCCGTTTGTGAAGGAAGCCGCCATGGCCAAGCTCTTCGCCAGCCAGGTGGCGGAGCATGTAGCCAGCCGTGCCGTGGAAATCTACGGCGGGTACGGATTTGTGAAGGACTATCCCGTGGAGAAGTTCTACAGGGACGCGAAAATCGGCGCGATTTACGAAGGTACTTCAAATATGCAGCTGGCCACCATTGGAAAGGCCATCCTGAGCGGAGCGTAGGAGAAGGGCGATGACCCTGGAAGAGTTTCACCAAACCCTGGCGAACGAGCAACCGCCATCCGGCATCACCGCTCCGCTGGCAGCGCTCTGGTGGGACGCCAAAGGCGACTGGACCCGGGCGCACACCCTCGTCGATTCGCTGGAGACAGGCGAAGGGATGGCCGTCCATGCGTACCTGCATCGCAAAGAAGGCGTGGAGTGGAACGCGGAGTACTGGTACGGGCGCGCTGGCCGCGATCTCCGGCGCGAAAAACTGGAAGATGAATGGGCGGCGCTGCTGCAGGAACTGCTGCGCCGCGGTTGAAGATGCGTATCACAGCGGGTAGCGTTCGGCGGCAATCACTCCTTCGGCAACCACTCGCCCCAGCGCGATAATGTTCACCGGATCGTGTTTGGCGAGTCGGCGAAAGATGGCCATTTGGGTGCGAAGCGTGTCGCCTTCAGCGACAGCCGCGAGGACGCGCTCCGCAGAGGACCGAACGATGCCGAACGAGCGCGCAGCGGCAATACGGGCCAGATTGACGGCCAGAGTCGCAGCTGCGGAATTTGCCCCGCTGGCTGCGGCCTTTTCGGCGCGCAGGAGCGCGGATTCCATGACGAGAACTTCGATCAGGATATCGGCGAGCGCCGCCATAATCTCCTGCTGATCCTGCAGATCAGTGGGATGGCGCTGGCTGGCGGCGCCGGAGCAGAACAACGCAAGCTTCTTAGCGGAGCCGAGCAGGGCGCGTTCGGCGGCGAGTGGGCCGGACGATTCGACGCGCGGTACCGGGCCCGACATGACTTCGTCGATAACCTTTTGTATCGCGGGAAGCAGCGGCAGGCTGCCCTGCATCGCGCGTTTGAGCATAAAACCGGTAACGATGAGGCGGTTAATCTCGTTCGTCCCCTCGAAGATGCGGTTGATACGCGCATCGCGGTACGCGCGCTCGGCGGAGTATTCCTCCACGTAGCCGTAACCTCCGTGAATTTGTACGCACTGGTCCACGGCGCGGTCGAGCATCTCCGAACACCAGACCTTCACAATGGAACACTCAACCGCGTAGTCCTCGATCCGCTTCTGCACGTCGGCGGCAGGAGCGTCCGCCGGCAGTGAGGCCAGCGCCGCATCAATCGCTCCCACCACGCGATAGACGAGGGCCTCTCCGGCGAAGATTCCGGCGGCGATTTCCGCCAGCTTTTCCTGGATCAGTCCGAACGAGGAGATCGGCTTTCCGAACGCCATGCGCTGCTTCGCGTAGAGGACGGAGTTGCGGAGCGTGTGACGGGCCCCGCCCAGAGCCGCCGCTCCCAGCTTGTAGCGGCCGACGTTGAGAATATTGAAGGCAATGCGATGCCCCTTCCCTGCCTCGCCAAGAAGACTGTCGGCTGGAACCGCGCAGTCGGAAAGGACCAGCGGACACGTGGACGATCCGCGGATGCCAAGCTTGTGCTCTTCCGCTCCGACCGTGAGCCCGGGCGTGTTCCGCTCAATAAGGAAGGCAGAGAACTGGGGCGGCTGACCGTCATCGGACACAATCTTGGCAAAGACGATAAACAGATCGGCAAAACCGGCATTGGAGATCCACATCTTTTCGCCGTTCAGCACGTACTTCGTTCCGTCGGCTGAGAGGCGCGCCTGGGTGCGGATGTTCATGGCGTCGGAGCCGGAGGAAGATTCGGAAAGCGCGTAGGCGGCGATCCATTCCCCGGTGGCAAGCTTCGGCAGATATTTCTCCTTCTGCGCGGGTGTGCCGTACCATACCACCGGCAGAGTGCCGATGCCGGTGTGGGCGCTGAAGCTGACTGAGAAGCTGGCTGAGACCGCGATGCGGTCGGAGATGAGGGCAGCGGTAACTTTGTCGAGAGCGAGGCCACCGTACTGCTCGGGAATGTCCACAGCCATCAGGCCAAGCTGCCCGCTTTCGGCGAGGAGCTGACGCGTGAGGGCGAAATCCTTCGTCTCGATTTCGCCGGCTCGAGGAAGAATCGATTTCTCGGCGAACTCCGCCGTAGTGCGGGCAATCTGCTGCTGCTCTTCGGAAAAGTCTTCAGGAGTGAAAACCTCCTCGGGAGCCGCGTCCGTCAGGAGGAAAAAACCGCCGGGAATGATCTTGGGAATTACGTCAGTGGCCATGATGTTCTCCGAAACGAGATAGTACGCCGGTTGGACGAATTTCGAACACAGCTGTGGCCCCCCCGCGCTCACCCCGCCAGAAAGTCCATGTCATTAACGACGCGGGCGCAACCCATGTGGCGACCCAAAGCTCCAGCCACCAACAGTTGCGGGTGATACCTGAGACCCGGACCCCTGGAATACCTCCGCGTCTGGGACCCTCCCCATCGCCACACGATATAATCCGCTCCATCGAATGAATACCAGCCACTCCCCTGCCGTTCTGGCTGCCGCCGTCCGTGAGGACGCCAGGTGACCTTTCGCCAGCGCCTTCTGCTCGTCTTCTCGATCCTGGTCATTTCCCTGGTGGCATCCTTCGCCTGGATCGTTTCCCGCCGCGCAGACGCCACCTTCAACACCATGGCCGGTCAGCAGGCTGCCGCCGTTGCCTCGGCCTTCCATCGCCGGCTCACCCGGCGTGAAGCTGCCGTCGCAGCCGTCCTCGGCCGTATGGCCACCGATCCGGCACTCCGCCAAATCGCCCATGGAACGGGCGCCACCGTAAGCCCGGCTGCATTCGTCACGGTCGCGGCTTCGTTCGCCCGGCAGTATCACCTCGACTATCTGGAACTGGTCAGCCCCGGCGGTACGATCCTCTCCTCCGCCCAGTGGCCCGCCCGCTACGGCTATCAGGAGCCGGCCATCTCCGAATCCGGAAAATCCCCTTTCCTCGCACAGGAGCAGCTTCCCAGCGGCTCGTCCGCTCTCGGAATCTTTGCTGTCCGCGCCCTCGCCGTCTCCGGACCGCCCCTCTATCTCGTCGGCGGCCGCAGGCTCGACCCGCGAATCCTGCGGCGTCTGCCTGTTCCTGCCGGCACAAAGCTCGCGCTCTACTCGAATACTTCGCCCGGATTCGACCCCCGCAACTTCACCGCCTCCGGCCGCCTTCCCGTCTCGCGCCAATATGCTCCCATCGTCAATCAGGCTCGCGCCCTCAGGCGCCCCGCCTCGGGAACCGTTTCTCCCTCCCATGACACACGCGCCAGCCTCAGCGTCACAGCCCTTCCGCTCACAGGCCCCGGCGGCAGCGTCGTCGCGCTGCTCATCGTCGCCACCTCCCGCCTGCCGCTGATCCGGCTCGACGCCTTCATCCGCAACATCGCCTTCGCTGTTGCCCTCGCCGGAGTCCTTCTCACCATCCTCGCCGGTCTCTGGATCGCCCGCTCCCTCTCGCAAACCCTTCTTCATGTGGAAAGGACCGTCGCCCAGGTGGCGGACGGAAACTGGGACGCGCGTCTCGCCATACCCGCCGGTCTCGGCTTCAGTTCCCTGGCCCGCGGCTTCAACCGCATGATCCGCGAGCTCTCCACCCAGCACCATCGCCTCGTTCAGACCGAGCGCATCGTCGCCTGGCAGGAGTTCGCCCGCCATCTCGCTCGCGAAGTCAGCCAGCCTCTGGCCCCCATCCAGCGCACCCTGGAGGAACTGATGCGAGCCCGCCGGCTTCCCTATCTTCAGTTCAACGCTGTCTTCGACGCCAGCATCGTCACCCTCCAGACCGAACTGCGCAGGCTCCGCGCCATCTCCGGCCGCTTCAGCGACTTCTCCCTCGCGCCCCAGCCCCGCCTCGAAACCATGGATATCCGGGACACTCTCCACGCCGTCGTCTCCGCTTCCATGCCCACCCTGGAGCAGCGCCGCATCGAGATCGGCACCTCCATCACCTCGGAGCCGCTCCCCATCCTCGGCGATCCCGATATGCTCTTCAGTGCCCTCGCCAGCCTCATCCTTCGCGCCGCGGAATCCACCCGCGGCAACAGCGTTCTCACCGTCTCCGCCGCCCACGTCGAAGAGCGCGCCCGCATCTCCATCGCCTGTACGCATTGCAGTCTGCTTCAGGATGCCGGCAGCCACCAGTTCGCCATCCTCCCCACCGGAGAAAGGCAGGAAGAAAACCTCAGTCTGGCGGCCGTTCAGGCGATATTCTCCGGCCACCGCGGCGACCTCGTCACCGAAAATTCCGGTGCCGATCAGGCTGAGACGCTGCGCTGGGTCATCGTTGTGCCTCTGGCCAATATGCTTCTGACCGCCCCAAAAACCGGCGTCTGACAGCCGGCATTCCGCTCCCGGCGGCTGCGCCAGGCTCCCCGCGCCTGCGGACGATTACCGCACTTCCGTCGCCAACAGTGTCGCTATGGGTCGCGCCGGCGCCTTCTTCGGCGCGTAAGTGTTATACACGTCGATGTGGAAGCAGGACTCGTAGAACTCCTCTTCCACATCGATCTTCCCCTCGGTCTGCAGCGGCAGCAGGTAATCCCGCATCCACAGGATCTCCGACCAGCTCATGCCCTTCTTCCCGATGTCAATCGCCGCACCCGACTCATGCGGTGAGGCGATCGGTCCCGTCACCGGAGCCGCATTCCCATTGATCCGCATCAGCTCCCGCTGGTAGCTTGCCGGCCGCACTGCCGAGGTCACCTGCAGCGGCTTGTGAAACCGCTCGTAATGCACCCGCGCCAGCTCTGCCAGAAACTTCGCCGTCCACGGGCGGCAATAGCGCCGGTCCGCCCGCATGTGCGGATTCACCTGCAGCGCCGCGCTCACCGGCAGCGGAACCAGCTTCCCTGTATGCTCCAGCTGAAGCAGTTGCGCCTGGTTCTGGATTCTCACCAGGCCTTCCGCTGCGTCCCGCTGGTTCTGCCGCAGCAGCGAGGCCCGCGACCCCCGCATCGGCGCCACATAGTGAATCCGAGAGGTCGCCGTCACTGCCACGGCCACCGCCGAATGCATCGCCGCCGGGCGAACTGCGCGGCGAATCACCGGATGCACCACTCGATGCACGGGCCGATAGACCGCATGCCGCACCATCCGATGCGCCGGCGCACGGTGTCGCACATACCCTATATGCTGGACTCTCGCTTTCCGGTAAGCCACCGGATGCTTGACATGCCGCACGTAACGCCGCCGGGGAACCTTGTGCCCCATCGCATGACGAACCACTCGATGCGTCATGCGGTGCTTCGCGATCGTATGCCGAACGATTTTGCGATGTGCGACCGGATGCGGCTTGTGATGAACCACCCGATGCCGCGTGTGCCGAACCACATGATGGACCCCGTGACGCTCACCCCGAGGCGCAGGGGAGTGCTTCTTCGGTGCGCTTTCCCCCGAAGCCGTGAGTATAAAGGCAGGCAATGTCAGCGCTAATCCAAGCGCGACGGCAAAGCGAAAACAATTACGCATTACGGCACCGCAAAGAATCGTTAGAAAGCAACTTCAGAGTACCTGAGATGTCGATTGGGTAAAAGTAGTAATTACGGTTCCCTGCCGCTTACCGATGCCCCCGCCCCGCGCTGGTAACCCTTGCGCGGCTCCCCTTCCCCGCCGCCTGCCCTGCGGTAGTTGGAACCCCTCGATTTTTCATGGATGCCCGCCCCGCCCCGGAGTACAATTTCGTGAAACTAATCAATCCTCATCGCCGTATGCAGTACCCACGGAGGTCATTCCATGCCCGAAGCAGTAGCCCAGCCTGAAGCTTCCACGCCAGGCCTCAGCGAGGTGCAGCGCGTTGTCGATACTTTTGTTGCCCCTTCCAAAACCTTTAACGATATTCAGCGCAGCTCCAGCTGGTGGCTGCCCTGGCTCCTCGGTGTCCTGGTCACGCTTGCTTTTGGCTTCGCCGTCCAGCAAAAAATCGGCTGGAACCAAACCTACGACAACATCCTCCGCAACACTCCCTCGCAGCAGCAGCGCATGGAGCAGCTCACGACTGCTCAGCAGGCCAGAGCGAAGCAAATCGGCGTCGACTTCACCAAATATGCCTTCTGGTCCGCACCGCTCACCGGTCTCCTCATGGCCCTCGTAGCCGCTGCCATCCTCCTTGGGACCATCAATTTCGGCTTCGGCGGTCGCGCCAAATTCGGCCAGATGTTCGCTGTCTGGATGTATGGAAGCCTGCCCCTGTCGCTCAAGGGCATTTTAGGAATCGTTACCATCTACGCCGGTGTTGATCCCCATGCATTCAACCTCCAGAACTTCGTCGGCAGCAACTTCGGCTATTACCTGCCTCAGAGCACGGCCAAATGGCTGATGGCGGCCGGTACCTCCCTCGATATCTTCATCATCTGGACGCTCATCCTGCTCACTATCGGCTGTGCCGCCGTCGGCAAAATCAAGCGAGGGCAGGCCGCCACCGCCGTCTGGGGTTGGTGGGTGCTGATCGTCCTCATCAGAATCGTCGCCGCCTCATTCGGCGCATAACCCTTCACCTGTGGAGGAGCCAGGGAAACCCGGCTCCTTCGCCATCCCGGCCATGTAACCCGGCCACAAGCTGGTCGTCGCAATCCCCGCCGCCATACCAGGACTCCCGCCC
>DAHVZZ010000416.1:0-5779 GCA_027323785.1 Acidobacterium sp.
CGGTGATGAGGAAGATCGTGGAGAGGGCTCTGCGGCAGGCGGGGCTGGAGCTGAGCCGAGTGGTGGAGGCGGGAAGCGGCCGGGAAGGGCTGGATGCGCTGGGAAAGGAAAAGGTGGATCTGATCGTCTCCGATATCAATATGCCGAATATGGACGGGCTCGAATTCCTGCGTCAGATGCAGAGCCGGTCGCTGGCCCAGGGTGCACCAGTGGTGATGATCACGACCGAGGGCGGCGAGGAACATGTGCGCGAGGCGCTGGCGGCGGGAGCGCAGGGATATATTCGCAAGCCGTTCACGCCCGACCAGGTGCGGGACCGGGTGCTGCCGCTGCTGGGAGTCTCCTGAGCGGGCCTGCTGATGGAGGGAGCGGGTGAGCCGGGAAGGCGGAGCGGGCGGATTACGGGCGAACAACGAGGAGAAGGGAGCAGGGGCATGGCGGGAATTGCCGGTGCGGCAAAGGAGACGGCGCGCTTCGAGGAGTATCTGGATCGCGCGGCGGACGAGGTTTTCGGCACGATGATGGGAGTGTCCTGCAAGCCGTTGGAGGACGGAGCGGCGGGGGAGCGGGAATCGATTGCGGCGGTGATCGGGCTGGCCGGAGCGATGAGCGGCTCCCTGGTGCTGCACAGCGGGTCCATGGCCGCGATGAGAATGGCGGAGCGGCTGGCGGGGGTGGTTCCGGAGGGAGTGGATGCGATGGTGCGGGACGCGTTCGGGGAGGTGTGCAACATGCTGGCTGGCGCGTGGAAGGGTTTCGATCCGGTGCTGTCGTCGGGCTGTCTGCTTTCGACGCCGACGATTGTGGCGGGATCGAGCTACGAGCTGTTCAGCGAGCGGGCGCCGCTGCGGATCGAGCGCAGCTATCGTTTTGAGGAGCTGACGTTTTCGATGACGGTGTTTTTCGAACTGGCTTCCTAAGATTTTCTAATCTTTCTTCCTTTTCTTCGGTCCCGTTTCTGCATTTCTTCTCCGCATGGACAGCGGATACTATGCGGCGTATTCCGGGCTGCTGGCGCGCAGCCAGGCGCTCGATCTGGCGGCGGGCAATCTGGCGAACGCGGGAACGGCTGGTTACCGGGCGGAGCGAGACTATTTCAGCTCGGCGGTGATGGGACCGCAGGCGCTGGGTTCGCAGCTGAATACGACGGTGAACGATTTTGGCGTGCTGGGCGGAAGCCAGCTGGACTTCAGCCAGGGCGCGCTGACGCCCACCGGCAATCCTCTGGACCTGGCCATCGAGGGCCAGGGATTCTTTGCCATTCAGACGAAACATGGCATTCGCTACACCCGCGACGGGCAGTTCGTGCGCGCGCCGGACGGGACGCTGACGACGCAGGCCGGGGAGGCAGTTCTGGATGCGAAGAACAAGCCGATACGGATTCCTGCCGGCACTGTTGTGATTGGGTCGGACGGATCGGTGTCAGTCAACGGAGCCATCGCGGGGAAAATTGCGCTGTCGGGATTCTCGTCGCCGGTGGCGCTGACGCCTGAGGGTGCCGACCGCTACGTGGTGGCTGCGGGCGCGAAGGCGCAGCCGGCCAGCGGGGCGATCCGTCAGGGAGCGCTGGAGGCTTCCAATCAGAACGCGATCGAGGGGAGTCTGCAGCTGATCCTGATGCAGCGCCAGGCGGAGATGATGCAGAAGGCGGTCTCGATCTTCAGCAACGATTTCGACAAGACTGCCAGCGAAGACCTGCCGCGGGTCTAGCGGACGGGGCTGGGGGCGCATTGAGGAACGGGAGGCGGAGATGATTCGGGCTTTATACACGGCGGCCAGCGGTATGAGTGCGCAGCAGATGAATCTGGATACGATCGCGAACAACCTGGCGAACTCCTCGACGGTGGGATTTCGACAGCGGCAGCTGCAGTTTCAGGACATGATCTACCAGAACATGGTGACGCCGGGCGCGGCGCAGAGCCAGCAGACGGTGTCGGCGGGACTGCAGATCGGGCTGGGGACGAAGTCGGCGGCGACGGAGATCATCATGACCCAGGGCGATCTGAACCAGACGAACAATCCGCTGGATCTGGCGATTCAGGGGACGGGGTTTTTTCAGGTGACACGTCCGGACGGAACGCTGGCGTACACGCGGGCGGGGAACTTTTATCTGAACAATCAGGGAACTCTGGTGGATGCGCAGGGCGATCCTCTGGTGCCGAACATCTCCATTCCGACGAATGCGACGGCGATCACGATCACGCAGTACGGGGTGGTGAACGCGACCTTGCCGGGGCAGCAGAATCCGCAGCAGCTGGGGCAGATCCAGCTGGCGACGTTTGTGAATCCGGGCGGCCTGGAGAGCATTGGATCGAATTTGTATACGGCGACGCTTTCCTCGGGCGACGCGGTGCTGGGGAATCCGGGAGGAACGGAGGGACTGGGAACGCTGCAGCAGGGGTACCTGGAGAACTCGAATGTAGATGTGGTGGGCGCCTTTGTGCAGATGGTGCTGGCGCAGCGCGCCTACGAGAGCAACTCGAAGGTGATTCAGGCCGCCGATGAGATGTACAGCGAAACGAACAACATGGCGAAGTGAGCGATGAGCATGCGGGCGAAGCTTCTGACGATGGTTCTGGTGCTGGGGGCGCTGGCGACTCCGCTGGGAGCGCAGTGCGGCGCGCCTCCGCGGAGGGTGATCGACTGGGGGCTGCATCGGCAGTGGCTGGTGGAGCCGAACTGCGCGCATCCGGCATGGCCGGCGCGGCTGGTGGCGGTTCCGTGGAGCGAGGCGGCGGCGCGGAAGCAGTTGAGCGAGGGCGGGGGCGGCGATTTGGGGCCGGTGAAGCAGACAGCTTCGAAGCCAACGGCAAGGACGCCGGCGCCGCGGCAGGATGTTCGCCTGCTTCCGGTGCGGCCCGGAATGCGGGTGCTGGTGGTGAAGGATGATCGCGCGGCGGAGATCCGGCTGCGCGGTACGGCTCTGGAGGGCGGCGCGGCGGGATCGGTGGTGCTGGTGCGCGCGGGGCTGCGCGGCGCGGTACTGCGGACAGTGGTGACGGGTCCGGCTCGGGTGGAGCTGATGGAGGGGAGACAGCGATGAGCGTGGGAAGGCGTCTGGCGGTATGGGGCCTGTTGCTGGCGCTGGGAGCCGGCCCGGCTCTGGCCCGGAAGAAGCAGGGACAGAAGCCGTGGACAACGCCGCCCGATCTGGCGCTGGACCAGTACATTGCGCGGGTGCGGGCGGAGAGCGCGGCCGAAGTGCGGACGCCGGGATCGATCTGGAGTCCGGCGGGGCGGCTGACGGATCTGGTGAGCGATGTGAAGGCGCGGCGGGTTCACGATCCGATCGCGGTGATTGTATCCGAGAGTCTGGCGGCTTCGACCGACGGTACGGTGAAGAATTCGCGGGCATCGTCGGCGAATTCGCAGGTTGCGGCGCTGCTGGGCAAGCTGGCGGGCGGAAATGCGCTGAACAATCTGGTGAATCAGAGCTCTTCGTCGGGGCTGAGCGCGCAGGGACAGAGTGTGACGAATTCAAGCATCACGACGACGCTGGGCGGCGAGGTGGCCGATGTGCTGCCGAACGGGATGCTGGTGATCGAGGTGGTGCGCCAGCTGACGTTCAATCAGCAGACGCAGCTGATCCGGCTGCGCGGCCTGGTGCGGCCGGAGGATGTGAATGCGCAGAACCAGGTGATGTCGACGGCCATCTCGGACATGGAGCTGGAGGTGGTGGGCAAAGGCATTGTGAACGACGCGACGTATCGGCAGAACCCGCTGGTGCGATTCCTGCAGAAGCTGCTGGTTTTTTAAGGAGAGACGATGGTGGCGCGAGAGGTCTGGAGAACGAAGGGGATGATGCTGGCGCTGGGCATCGCCGGTGCGCTGCTGCTTTCGGGGAAGGTTCTGCGCGCGGAGGCTGCGGCGAGGACGGATCTGGCTCGGGTGCGGGATGTGGCGACGGTCGAGGGCGTGCGGGACAACCAGTTGATTGGGTACGGAATCGTGGTGGGGCTGCATGGAACGGGAGACAGTTCGCAGACGGTCTTTCCGCTGCAGACGCTGGAGTCGGCTCTGGAGCGGATGGGAGTGAATCTGCAGGGGAACGCGATGGCGTCGATGATCCAGACGCGGAACATGGCGGCTGCATTTCTGGCGGCGACACTGCCGCCGTTTGCGGAGCCTGGCAGCAAGATCGATGTGACGGTTTCTTCGGCGGGCGATGCGCGCAGTCTGGAAGGCGGGCTGCTGCTGATGGCTCCGCTGTATGGTCCGGATGGGCAGATTTATGCGCAGGCGCAGGGGCCGGTGGTTCTGGGCGGCTATGCGGTGAGCGCCAACGGGACGAGCAAGTCGGTGAATTATCCGACCACGGCGCGGATACCTTCCGGGGCGATTGTGGAGCGGGGGGTGCCGCTGAATCTGGAGCAGCTGCGGCCGCTGGCGCTGCTGCTGAACAATGCGGACTTCCGCACCGCGGAAGCGGTCGCGAACGCCATCAATCGAGCGATGGGAAGGAAGCTGGCGCACGCGGTGGACAGCCGTCGGATCGAACTGCATCCGCAGCCAAACGAGGATATTCCGGCGCTGCTGGCCCGCGTGGACGAGGTGGAGGTGCGTGTTTATCCAGAGGCCAGGGTGGTGGTGAACGAGCGCACCGGGACGGTGGTGATCGGCGGCGATGTGAGGCTGCAGCCGGTGACGATTCTGCATGGCGGTCTGGTGGTGAATATCGTGAGCCGCTTCCAGGTATCGCAGCCGGGGCCATTCAGCCAGGGGACGACCCAGGTGGTTCGGCAGACGAGCATTCAGGCGCAGGATAAGCCGGTGAATACGATCGAGCTGAAGGAGGGGGCGACGGTGGATGACCTGGTGCAGAATCTGCAGCAGATCGGAGCGACGGCCCGCGACATCATTTCGATTTTGCAGGCCATGAAGCAGGCGGGCGCGCTGGAAGCCCAGCTGGAGGTGCTGTGATGCTGGCGTTGTCCGCGACGAGGCAGGCTGCGACGATACGGTCCGGAGGGCCGGCTGCGAATTCGAGTTCAGAGAGGGGATTGGATCCGCGGCTGGCGCCGGCTGCGCATGAGTTTGAAGCGTCGCTGATGAAGGAGTTTCTGAAGCCGCTGGAGAAGGATCCGCTGTTCGGGAACGGGACAGGGCAGGCGGGAACGCTGATGAGCTTTGGAACCGAGGCTCTGGCGCAGGCGATCTCTGAGCGTGGCGGCTTCGGAATTGCCGATAAGATCATCGCGCACTTCGAGAAACAGGCGGAAACGACGAAAGCGGGCGGCGGCGGTTCTGAGCATTTTCTTAGAATGGACCGGAATCGGTGACTAAAGTGTTCGATCGGGTCGCCGATGACTGAAGTGAAGGAGACGCAATATGAACGTGAAAAATGACCTGCAGGCGGTGCAGCAGATGCTGGGCAGTCAGCAGGCGGCAGGCGCGGGAGGGGCGAAGGCGCGCGGTACGGCGCAGACAGGGATGGCGGGAGCGGATGAAGCCACGCTGAGCTCGGCTGCGAGCCTGGCCGCGAAGGCGGCTTCCACCTCGGACGTGAGGATGGACAAGGTCAGCCATGTGCAGCAGGCGCTGGCGGCGGGGACGTATGCGGTTCCGTCCAGCGAAGTGGCCGGCAAGATGATCGACCAGATGCTGGGGAAGTGACGGTGACGGCGAGGGAACTGCTGGAGAAGGCAATTGACGCGCTGACGCACTCGGATGCCGCGGCGCTGGCGGCGCTGGCCGATGCGGCTGGGGGGGTGGAGCTGCCGGGTTCAGGGGTGGAGTTTCGCGAGTACGGAGACGCACGGCGGACACTGGAGCAGTTGCT
>DAHVZZ010000428.1:0-8533 GCA_027323785.1 Acidobacterium sp.
CCGCCGCGAAGTCCTGATGATCACCAATGGGCTCGACCCCTATGACCTGCGCTACGATCCACAGGACCCCTACGTCCTGGCGGCCATTCACGATTCCGTCCAGGCGCATCTGGTCGTTTATTCCATCTACTGGACCGGGGCCGGGATGGGCGGCGGCGACTACGGCACCGATGCCGGCCAGAACCTGCTGATCGAAGTCACTCAGGCCACGGGCGGCCATTCCTATTGGCAGGGCTTCGGCAATCCGGTGTCCTTCCGCCCCTACTTCGACGATCTGCTGCGCCGTTTCGACAATCAGTACGAACTGAGCTTCACCGCTCCTCTCAGGGGGCACTCCAATATCCAGCACCTGAATGTAAAGACCAGCGATTCCAGCGTCAAAGTCGATGCCCCGAGGCAGGTGCTCGTCGTGCCCAAAGGCGCCGGAGAAATGAAGTAATCTCGCCCTGAATCAGCGAAAGGCGCCTCGCCGGTGCGATGCGCCCTATTTCCCCTTCGGAAAGCTCAGCGTCCGACCAGCTGATTCGCCGGCAGGCTCTCCACATCGTCCGACTCCGAGCCGTCGGCCAGACCGCCATAGCGGCGCTCGCGGCGCTGATAATCCTCGATCGCCTCCAGCATGTGGATGCCGCGAAAATCCGGCCACAGGCGATCGGTGACAAAGATCTCGGTGTACGCCATCTGCCACAGCAGAAAGTTGGAGATCCGCATCTCGCCCGAGGTCCGAACCATCAGATCGGGATCGGGCATATGCGCCGTGTACAGATGGCGATGGATGTCGCGCTCGCTGATGTCGTCCAGGCAGACCCCGCGCCGCTGCACCTCGGCGCACAGGCTGCGGAAAGCATCCGTCAGTTCCGATCGTCCGCCGTAGTTGAGCGCCAGCGTTAAAACCGTGCCCGTGTTCTGGCGGGTCGCCTCCGCCGCCCACTCCATGCGCTCCCTCACTTCATCCGGCAGTTCCGCCGTACGCCCGATGTACTGGATGCGAACGTTGTTGTCGTTCATCCTCCGGACATTGTTGGTCAGGTAGGTCTTGAGCAGACGCATCAGAAAATTGACTTCGGTCCGCGGCCGCCGCAGATTGTTCTCCAGCGAAAAGGCGTAAAGCGTCAGCCATGGCAACCCAATGCGGGACGCGGTTTCCACTACGAACTGCACGGCCTCCGCTCCCTGCTGGTGCCCGAGGAAGCGCTTTAGGCTGCGCTTACCCGCCCATCGGCCATTGCCGTCCATGATGATGGAGACATGCTGGGGCAACCGCTCCGGGTTAAGGCGGCGATAGACCGCCATCTCGTCGGCGGGAAGTTCATGGACTCGGCTGGAGTTCAGTAACAACGGTTCCTTTCGAGCGGCCCTTTGAGGGCGAACGGGCGCTCGCCGGGCGCGGTCCTCACCGGCCTCTGGTTTCGGGCCGAAATAGCGCAAAGCGCATGGGCCGGGAGAAACACCCCTCCGCAAATTATACAGACCGGCAAAGCCCAGGGACACGAACCCGTCGCGCCCCTGAACGAATGGATTCAGCTGCGAAGTCGCCGAAGCCGGCCTTAGGCCGTGCGTCGCCGCCCGCTGGCCATCTCCCGCACCTGGTTGATGAACATCGCACGCTGGAAAGCATCCAGCCGCGCTATCATCGGAGCAATCTCCGCCAGAAACGGGTCAGCCAGCAGCGCTGCCGTGGCCCGCGCCCTCCGGCTGCAGGAATCCCGCAACAGGTCGCAGATATCCACTTCCAGCGCCTGAGCCAGCCGGTCCAGCGACGACAAAGTCGGTACCGCCTTGCCGTTCTCAATCTTGGAAATATAAGTGCGAGGCACCTGCATCCGGGCAGCCAGTTGGCGCTGACTCATGCTCTTTCCGTGCCGAACCTCGCGCACGGCTCTCGCCACGTCTATGCCATCCGGCTCTTCAGCCGCCTGGCTTTCCGCCGTTACCAGCTGAGGGGTCAGCGGTTCCGACTCATCCACTTCGAGGGGCTTGTGACAACGTCTGCACAGCGAATTCGACGTGCGGAATTGCACCAGGCTACAGTAGTCGCAACGAAGTACCTCGCGTGCCTCAAAGGTTGCTAAGGTAGTTGCCATACATTTTTTACGGAACGCCAGAGCAAGCGGCCCGAGCCCGATCCGAGCGCCGCTTACCACCTGCGCTCAACCGGCCTTTGCACTACAGTGATCCGGCAGTATCCTTTTTGTCAAGTGAAAACTGTGAGTCTTTCCCATAAATGCCTGGAAAAACCGAAAGAAGTGTGATTGCCATGTCTGATGCACCCGCCTTGAGCCGTTCCCGCGCCTGGGCTCTGCTCAACGAGCACACCCAGTCGCCCAGCCTTATCAAACATGCCCTGGCCGTCGAGTGTTGCGTCCGAGCGTGGGGCGAGCGCGAAGCCGATGCCCTGGCGCTCACAGGCGCCGATCGCGATGCCCTGCTCGAAATCTGGTCCGCGACCGCTCTTCTCCACGATTTCGATTACGAGAAGCACCCCTCGCCCCAGGAACATCCATTCGTCGGAGTCCGCATTCTGGAAGAGCAGGGCTGGCCCGAGGAAATCCGCACCGCCATTCTGGGCCATGCCGAGTACTCCGGCGTGCCGCGCACCTCACGCCTGGCCAAAGCCCTCTTCGCCTGCGATGAGCTGGCCGGCTTCCTCACCGCCTGCGCGCTGGTCAAACCCAGCAAGTCCATTCACGATGTGGAAGTAGCCGGCGTAAAGAAGAAGATGAAAGACAAGGCCTTCGCCCGCGGCGTTAACCGTGACGACATCGTAACGGGCGCTCAGGAACTGGAAATTCCGCTCGACGACCAGATCGCCTTCTGCATCGCCGCCATGCGCCGCAGCGCCGCGGAACTGGGTCTGGACGGTGCTTCCGCCGCAGGCTGATCGCATTTCCGCATCGTCGGCCGCCTGATCGGGTTGCGCCGTTCTCCTCACTCAAATACATTGGTTCCGCCGTGCTCAATCTCCAGACGCTCAACGATATCTACTTCTCGCTCGCCGCCGGCACGAGGCCGCAGGCGATGCTCGTACAGGACGCCTCCGGCTCCTGGCAACCCATTTCCTCCGAGGAGCTCTGCCGCCGCATCCGCGCCGTGGCCACGGCCCTGCGGAGCTGGGGCATCAACAAAACCGACCGCATCGCCATCCTTGCCGAGAACCGCTGGGAATGGGCCGTCGCCGATTTCGCCTGCCTCGCCATCGGAGCCATCGATGTTCCCCTCTACCCAACCCTGCTCGCCGATCAGCTCCGCGTGCTGCTGGCGGACTCCGGCGCGCGCGTCATCTTCGTCTCTTCCCGCGCCCAATACGAAAAAATCGCCGCCATCCGGCAGCAGACCAGCCTCGAACGCATCGTCATCATGGACGAAGCCGGGGCCCCCGACGCGGTTCCCTTTTCCTCTCTGACCTCCATACAGAACACCGATCCGGATTTTGCCAGCCGCGCCAATTCTGTGCGGCCCCACGATCTCGCGACCCTGATTTATACCTCCGGCACCACTGGCGACCCCAAGGGTGTTCTGCTCACACACGGCAACATCGCCAGCAACGTCAATTACTCCACCGCGGAGTTCGGCTTCACCCCGACCGATCGTTGCATCTCCTTCCTGCCGCTCTCGCACATCACTGCGCGGCATCTGGACTACGCCCTCTACGCGCAAAGCGTCACGGTCGCCTTCTGCCCCGTTTTCGATCAGCTTCCGCAGGCGCTGCAGGCCGTCCGGCCCACCATTTTCGTCGGCGTCCCGCGCGTCTATGAGAAAGTCCGCCAGGTCGCCGAACAGCGCGCTTCCGCATCACCCGTCAGAAAGCGAGTGCTGAACCAGGCCCTGGCCACCGGACGAAAACATCGAGATGAAGTGGCCGCCGGCATCCGTCCAGGCTCGCTCGCATGGAAGCTCTTCGATTCCATCGCCTATAAAAAGATTCGCGCCGGTTTTGGCGGAGAAGTACGCTACTTCATCGTCGGCGGCGCGCCCCTGGGCCTGGATACGGCCCACTGGTTCGCCAGTGCGGGCATCCGCATTCTGGAAGGCTACGGCCTCACCGAGACTTCGCCGGTGCTGGCCATCAACACGCCGTCCGCCAATCGCATGGGCTCCGTGGGACGCCCGCTGCCCAATATCGAACTTCGCATCGCGGAGGATGGCGAGTTGCTGGTTCGTGGACCCAATGTCTTCTCCGGGTACTGGCAGGGCCGCGGAGATGGCGAGGCCTTCGATCCCGGCGGCTGGTTCCGCACCGGCGATATCGGACACGTCGACAAGGACGGCTTCCTCCACATCACCGACCGCAAGAAGGAGCTGCTCAAAACCTCAGGCGGCAAATTCATCGCGCCCCAGCCTATCGAAAATAAGCTCAAGATCAGCTACCTGGTTGCCAATGCAGCTGTCGTGGGCGACCGGCACAAGTTCGCCTCGGCGCTCATCGCTCCCAATTTCGGCGCGCTCGAACCGTGGGCAAAGGAGCAGGGTATCTCTGCCGGATCGCGGAGCGAATTGGTCGCCCATCCCCGTGTAGTCGCCGAATATCAGAAGCTCGTCGATACGACAAACTCCAACCTGGCAAATTTTGAAACCATCAAGCGCTTCCGCCTGGTGCCCGACGAGTGGACCATCGACTCCGGCGAACTGACACCCAGCCTCAAGCTGCGCCGCCGCGTGATCGCTCAAAAATACGAGACCGAAATCGCGGCGTTCTACGCGGACGAAGCCACCGCGAGCCGCTGACGGCGCATCACGGGAGCGCCCGCCGCTCCCGTAAAATAGGACCAAACACTCAGGGAGGCTCTTGTGCCTGAAATAGCTCTGCCCCCATTTCCCCTCACGCTGGATGGCGCCAGCATGCTGCATCAGATGTTCCGCTTCGACTGGTCCGCGTGGCGGCGGCTGGATGCGGCTGCCCGCGAGCGCGCCATCTCTGAAGCGGTGGCGCTGCTCGGACCGATGGAAAAGGGCTCCTCCGAAGGCCACCCCAGCCAGAGCGCGCTCTTTGCGCAGCTCGGCCACAAGGGCGACCTCATGCTCGTCCACTTCCGCGACAGCATGGAGCAGCTCGCCCAGGTGCAGCGCGACCTGGCCCGCTCCGAGTTTGGCAGTTTTCTGCTGCCCACCCACTCCTATGTCTCGATCGTGGAGCTGGGCCTCTACGAATCCTCCTCGAAGCTCTACGCGCAGCTTGGCGCAGAAGGCGTGGAGCCGTACTCCGATGTCTGGGAAACGCGCGTGCACGAGACCATGAGCCGCCAGTCCGCCGCCATGTCCGCGCGCCTCTTCCCCGCTATCCCCGAGACAAAGTACCTCTGCTTCTATCCCATGGACAAGCGCCGCGGCGAGCAGGTGAACTGGTACAGCACACCCATGGCGGACCGCGCCCGCATGATGCAGGATCACGGACTCATCGGACGCCGCTATGCCGGCACGGTAAAGCAAATTATCTCCGGCTCCATCGGCCTCGATGACTGGGAATGGGGCGTGGACCTCTTCGCCGAAAATCCCGGCGTCTTCAAGCAGCTCATCTACGAGATGCGCTTCGACGAAGCCAGCGCGCTCTACGGCCTCTTCGGTGCGTTCTACATCGGCGTGCGTCTGCCGGTCAGCGAACTTGGCTCCTGGCTCAAGGTGAATCAGGCGGACAG
Source organism: Acidobacterium sp. (assembly GCA_027323785.1). Taxonomy (GTDB): domain Bacteria; phylum Acidobacteriota; class Terriglobia; order Terriglobales; family Acidobacteriaceae; genus Palsa-343. The sequence goes on from DAHVZZ010000428.1 coordinate 5,634, forward strand.
TCTGGGCGTCTGGAACGAACTGAGCCCCAGGTCAGGTCCAGGCCAGTGAAAGTCTTCGTCACCGGCGCCACCGGATTTGTCGGCTCCCACGTGGCCCGCGAGCTGGCCGCGCGCGGCCTGGAACTGCGCTTGCTCGTCCGCCCTACCAGCAGCCTGGCCAACCTCGAAGGCCTCAGCGCCGAAACCGTCACCGGCGACCTCGCTCAGCCGGAGTCGCTCCGTCCCGGCATCCGCGGCTGCGGCGCCGTAATGCACGTCGCTGCTGACTACCGGCTCTGGGTCCGCGATCCCGAGGCCATGTACCGCTCCAACGTGGAAGGTACCCGCGCCCTGCTCCGCATCGCCCGCGAGGAGGGCGTTCCCCGCTTCGTCTACACCTCCAGCGTCGCCACCATGGGCTTCAAAGCCGACGGCACCATCGTCGACGAAACCACCCCCGTCTCCCTCGCCGACATGGTCGGGCACTACAAACGCTCCAAGTTCCTCGCTGAGCAGGTGGCCATTGAAGCGGCTCAGAGCGGCCAGTCCGTCATCATCCTCAACCCCACCACCCCCATCGGTTCCGGCGACCTCAAACCCACCCCCACCGGCCGCATTGTGGTGGACTTCCTCAATCGCAACTTCCCTGCTTACGTCGATACCGGGCTTAACCTCGTCGACGTCCGCGAAGTGGCGCGCACCCACGCCGACGCGCTCCATCCGGACACCGGCCGCCCCGGCGAGCGCTACATCCTCGGCGGAGAAAACCTCACCCTCAAGCAGATCCTCGACAAGATGTCGGCCATTACCGGCCTGCCCTCGCCCACCGCGAAGGTGCCGCACGCCGTCGCCATGGCCTTCGCTTTCTTCGACGAAACCATCACCGGCAAGCTGCGCGGGAAAGAGCCGCGCGCAACCGTCGAAGCCGTCCGCATGGGCAAAAAAAAGATGTTCGCCTCCTCCGCCAGGGCCCAGCGCGAGCTGGGATTCCGCCATGTTCCCGTCTACCAGGCCCTCCGCAGCGCTATTGACTGGTTCCGCGCGCATGGCTATGCTCCACCGGAGACCCCCGTACGCAAATGACTCGCATCGGCATCGTCGCCGCACTTCCTGGCGAACTCCAGCCGCTCACCCGCGGATGGTGCCGACGGAATGGCGTTTTCCACGGCCGCATTGGCCAGGTGGATGCGGTGGCGGCGTGTGCCGGAATGGGAGCCGCCTCCGCTCGCCGCGCCTGCGATCTGGTCCTGCAAAGCGGCCCTCTCGACGCACTAGCCTCCATCGGCTGGGCCGGCTCGCTCTCCTGCGGCATAAAGCCTCCCGAAGCCTGCGCTGTTCGCGAGGTCATCGACGTCAACGGTGGAGAACATTTCACCACGCTCACCCCCCAGGGTCAGCGGCTGGTCACCCTTGGCCACGTCGCGCATGCCGAGGAAAAACGCCGTCTCGCTTCCAAATATCAGGCAGCCCTGGTCGATATGGAAGCCGCGGCGGTCGCCGGGGTAGCGCGTAACCGGGGTCTTGGTTTCTACTGTTTCAAAGCAATCACCGACGGGCCCAGCGATCAATTGCCTGACTTCAGCCGCTTCACCGGTGCTGACGGCCAACTGCGGATGACATCCTTCGTCGCGCACGCCGCTCTCCATCCGGCCATGTGGCCCGCTCTTCTCAGGCTGGGACGCAACAGCCGCGGGGCGGCGATGGCATTGTCGAATTTTATTGATGGATTTTTCAGCGGATCGCAGTAAATTAGTCTCGGAGTTTCCATGGCGACAGCTACAACCACTGACCTTCAGGAACAGGCCTCTGTGTCTATCCCCACAACCATGCGCGCCGCGGTCTACCGTGGCGTCAACGATGTCCGCGTGGAAACCGTGCCCGTGCCCTCCATCGGCCGCGGCGAGGTTCTCATCCGCGTGCGCTCCTGCGGCGTCTGTGGAACCGATCTGAAGAAGATCCATTCCGGCTCGCACTCCGCGCCCCGCATCTTTGGACACGAAACTGCCGGCGAAATTGCCGCCATCGGCGAAGGCGTGGAGAACTTTGCTGTCGGCGATCGCGTTATCGTTTATCACCACACGCCCTGCGGCAACTGCTATTACTGCCGCAAGAAAACCTTCGCCCAGTGCAACGACTACAAGCGTGTGGGCTGCACCGCCGGCTTTGAGCCCTCAGGCGGCGGTTTCGCCGAATACGTCCGCGTGATGGACTGGATCGTCCGCCGAGGTCTCATCAAAATTCCCAACGGCGTTCCCTACGAGCAGGCCGCCTTTATCGAGCCGGTCAATACCGTCCTCAAGGGCGTTCGCAAGCTCGAACTGGCCCCCGACGAAACCGTCCTCGTCATCGGCCAGGGCCCTATCGGCATTCTCCTCGCTGCGCTTTCGGCGCAAAGCGGAGCCAAAGTCCTCACCTCCGACCTCTATCCCGAGCGTCATGCGATCGCCGCAACCTACGGTCTGCGCCATCCCATCGACGCCAGCCGCGAAGATGTGGTCGCCGCCGCCATGGCTGCCAGTGAAGGCCGGGGCGCCGATGCCGTCATCCTCGCCGTCGGCGGCACCAGCCTCGTTCGCACCGCCATCGATGCCGCGCGTCCCGGCGGCCGCGTTCTCTTCTTTGCCCAGACGCAGCACGGCGATACACCTTTCGACCCCGCCGTGGTCTGCATGGACGAAAAAACCTTTCTCGGCTCCTACAGCTCGTCTTTTGAAATCGAGGACGCGGTGGAGGATATTGTGTTTGGAGGCTATAAAGGTCAGTTTGACCTGACACGCCTGATCTCGCACCGCTTCTCGCTGGAAGAATCGGTCGAGGCTATTCGTGTCGCCTCGCAACCAAGCGCCACATCCATGAAGATATTCATCAACCCGTAAATGGCCAGCCTCTGAGAAAATAGACTTCGAATGGCCGTCACAATG
>DAHVZZ010000120.1:0-12168 GCA_027323785.1 Acidobacterium sp.
CATCGAACGCCGGCCTTCGACGGCTGGCGCGGAATGGTGCTGGTCGCCGCCACGTATATTTACTTCCTGATCTTCGCGCAGTTCGGATTCCTGCAGAGGCTGACCGATGCGGGTATCGGCGCTGCGGCGCTCAAGCCGATCCTGGCGGCGATGGCTGCCGGTGGGATTGCCGCCAGTCTTGCGGCCGGACGGATGGGCCAGCGGTCGGCCGGACGGCGTCTGCCAATGGCGCTGCTGGGTTGTGCGATCGCCGCCGGGTTGACGCTGGTGCCGCTGAATCGGGCCGGAGCGGCGGCCATCTCGCTGCTGATTGGGATTTCACTCGGCACTCTGACCGTGACGCTGGTGAGCAATCTGCGGCTCTGGGCGGGCGCGCGGCGTCCGCTGCTGTGGGTGGGGCTGGGAACGGGCCTGGGCTACTGGATCTGCAATTTCCCCGCGCTCTTTACGGCTTTGCCGCAACACATTGCCATGGCCGCGATGGCGGCCTGCTTGGCGGCCCTGCCAGCGGCTGCGAGCGGACGCGCGGATGCCGCGCCGGAGTCTCCCGCTTCGGCAACCGAAATCGATCGCAGCAAGCCGGTGGCGTTCGGACTGGTGCTGGCGTGGTTTACGGCGCTGGTATGGCTCGACTCGGCGGCCTTTTTCATCATTCAGAATTCACCGGCGTTGAAGGCGGGAACCTGGCAGGGCGCGGCGCACCTGTGGCGCACCGGAGCTGTGCACCTGGTGGCGGCGATCGCCTGTGTGTGGCTGCTGGCGAGGCGCGGGACCGCAACGGCCCTGCTGGCCGCGTTCGGGTGCCTGGCGGGCGCGTGTCTGCTGCTGCTGAATCCGGCGCACGGCAGCGCAGCGGCATTTCTGTATCCGGCTGGCGTATCGCTCTACTCCGTGGCGCTGGTGGCGTACCCATCGCTGCTGTTGGGTGGCGTGACGGCGGAGCAGCGGTCGCGCCGGGCGGGGTGGATCTACGCGGTCGCGGGATGGATGGGGTCGGCCATGGGAATCGGCATGGCGCAGCATCTGCATCGCATTCCGGTGTGGTTTGTCGCGGCTGCGGCGGTGCTCTTTCTCGTGCCGATGGTGGTGCGCTACGGCAGAACCTACTGGCGCGAGGCCGTGGCTCTGGTGCTGGTGCTGGCGACGTCGTGGGGCGTGGAGCATCTGCTTGCGGGGCATGCGAAACCCGCGTCATTAACAGCGGTGGAGCGCGGGCGTCAGGTCTATATCTCCGAGGGCTGCATCAACTGCCACTCGCAGTATGTGCGGCCGGGTTCTCCGGATGTGCAGATGTGGGGGCCGGCGGGAAATCTGGAAGCGATCCGGCATGAGCATCCGCCGCTGATCGGCAATCGGCGCGAGGGGCCCGATCTGACCAATGTGGGCGCGCGCCGCTCGCGCCTGTGGCTGCGGATTCATCTGATCGATCCGCGCGCGGTGAGCTACGGATCGATCATGCCCAGCTACGCCTATCTGTTTCGCGACCAGCGCGGCGATGACCTGGTGGCGTATCTGGCCAGCCTGAAGAATCCGGGTGCGCTGCGACATGTGTTGCATGAGGCTGCGACGTGGGAGCCCGCGAGATCCGCCGCGGGAGAAGCGGCGCACATCGATGGCGCGAAACTGTACACGGAGTTCTGTGCAACGTGCCATTCGCCACGCGGAGAGGTGCGGCAGCGATGGGGCGGGGATTTTCGGCACCGGCCGCCGCGGCTGGACAGCGCCACGCTCAACAAAATGGCCGAGGGGAAAACCCCGGCGGAGCTGAAGCTGCATCTGGAGCGGATCATCAAGTTCGGTGTGCCGAAGACCAGTATGCCGGGGCATGAGTACTTTCCGGACGCACAGATCGCGGCGCTGGCGAATTACCTGATGAGCCGGGATCACGCTTCGGCTACGAATTGAAGAAGAGCAGCAGCGCGACGGCGAGAACAACGACTCCCAGGGCAACGGCGAGGGCGTTTCCGTCCAGCTCGAACACGCGTCCGGCGGCGCAGGCGCGCAGCGGCGGGATACCGTCGGGATCGTGAAAGGTTCCGCCATAGACTCGGCGAAAGATTGCGGCAACGATGAAGCCGGCAAGCGATGCAGCCATGAGGATCGCAGCCAGAATTACGCGCGAGCGGACGCCGGGGCCCGGCCACCAGAGCAGCGCGATTTCCGGCACAGCAAGAAAGAACGCGGTAAAGCTCTGCCATACAACGTGAAAACGGGCATGTCCCGGCCAGAGCGGATGGGTCGCGTGGGTCCGGTTGAGGTCGATGGCCAGCGGAGCCAGTCCCTGACCGGCTGCGAGGGCGGAGAGCATGAGTCTCGGGAGAAACGGACCCGACATGCCCGTATTGTATGCGCCCGCGGCGCCTGCGCTTTAGAGCGTAGGCGCCACGCTTCCACTGAGACCGAGCTGGCTCAGGATTTTCGGATTGGTCTCATCCACGGCCAGGAGGTTGTGGCAAAGGTTGCAGTCGTTGCTCAGGACGGTACCCGAAGCGGTGGCATGGCTGCCGTCGTGGCAGCGGAAGCAACCTGGGTAATCCATGTGGCCGATGTTGTTGGGATAGGTCCCCCAGGTCACCTTCATGCTGGGGAAGACGTTGCGTTTATAGAGGGCGACGAGGCTGCGGGCAGCGCTGTCCACCTGCGTGCGCTGGTTTTGCCACACGTCCGGATACTGGGTGCGGTAGAAGTTGTCCAGTTGTTCGGGAATGACGCTGGCGGCTTCCGCCTGCGACTTGTAGGTCGCCTGGATGAGCTTGAGGCCTTCCTTGTGGACGTAGGGCAAGCTGGGACTGGGGCTGCCGTCGGTCATGGCCTGATCGATAGCCTGTTCGGCGGTCTGGAAGACGTGGGTCGCCTGGTTGTGGCAGTCCATGCAGTCCATGACGCGGGTGTAGCCCTTGATGGGACCCTTCCAGCCCTGCTGGACAAACGTCCTTGTGCCGCCTTTGCCGTTGGGCATGCTGACGGCAATGATGTTCTGGGCGTCCTTGTCCGTTGAGGTGTAGACGAAATGGTTGAGGTGAGCGCCGTGGATGCCGCTGCGACGGCGCAGGGAATCCACGCCGCCCAGGTGCAGGACCAGCACCGTGCGGGCCTCAGTGTTTGCCTTGTCGTTGCCAAAGGAGGTGAGCACCAGCAGGCGATCGCCGACAAAGCGGCTGGGGTTGTGGCATCGCTCGCAGGTAGCGCGTGCCGGCCGCAGGCCGGAGAGGGGGACGGTAATGGGACGCGGATAGGTGTGGAAGGCGACCTCCACAACCTGTTTGGTGCCGTTGACCTTTGCTCGGAAGTAGGCCTCCATGCCCGCGCCGACATGGCACTCCACACAGGCCACATGCGAGTGCGGAGACGCCTGATACGCGACCCATTGCGGCCTCATCACATGGCAGGAGGTGCCGCAAAACGGGGCCGAGTCCATGTAGGCAACGCCGCGATAGGTCGCGACGCTGACAATCGCGAGGTTGACCATGGTGGCGATTCCGACGATGAGGACACCGTGACGGAAGAGGGGATCGCCAAGATGGATGGCCGGATATTCGGCGGGAATCGCGCCGGCTTTCAGCAGTTCCCGCCGCCGCTGCAGCATGCCCACCGGGATGAGAATGAGCCCGAGGATAAACAGAGCGGGCAGACCCAGGAAAAATATCAGTCCCAGGTAGGGATTTTCGAACCTGCCCGTGAGCAGGTTCTCAATCCAGTAGAAGACGAGGGTTATGCCCGAGGCCGTGGTGAGTCCCGAACCAATTAAAGTGACCCGATTGTTTCCGAAATAGAAGAACGGCTGCAGCCAATTCTTCCTGATCCTGGCAAAGACGCTCACGGCCTCGCTCCTGGTTGATGCTGGTTATTTCTTCTGCAGCGTGCGAATGTACGCCACGACGTCCTTAATTTGCTGGGCAGACAGCTTCCCCTTATAGGCCGGCATCCTGCCCTTACCGTTTTCGGTGGCGGCAATCAGCTGGCTTTCCGGCGCCTTTACGAGCGCGGCGGCTTTGAACGACGGGATATGCATCATCTTGCCCATGGGCGTGCTGGCCGTTCCGTCCTGGCCGTGGCACATGGCACACCGCTCCTTGAAAATCTGTTCGCCTTTGCTCTGAGCGAGCAGGGGAACCGCGAGTGAAGCTGCGAGCAGGGTCAGACCCCAGGTTCGAATGCGTCGATTCATGTTGCTTCTCCTATTCGTGATCTGTGGCGCCTTCCAAACAGCGGTTGGCATCGAAGTGGCACTGGAGAGTGCACACTCAGGGGTTGGCGAGTTGCGTCTCAATCTGAAAGAAGGCGCGGAAACAGCGTCCGTCTTACGGAAAACCGGGAATCTCTGTGGCTGATGGCCGGAACCCGCGGCTGCTGCCAGGGTCCGCGTCACGGAAACCGGCGGCAGGAAGGGCAGGATGTCATCCCGATGAATGGTTCGTAATGTTCGTTCGTAAAACAATGCTGCCCGCATGCCTGCGCCTGCCTCAGTCAGCTGTGCTTATCCTGCGTGGGCCCGGGATACATCCAGAGACTTTCGTCTGGGACTGCTTTGGAAACACCCAGTCTGAAATAGCCCGATGGCAAAGTCAAATACCTAAAGTAAGGGGATTGGAGGCTCCATGGGACACCGGGAACCGGAGATGATCGCCGCGTAAGTGATTGATAATACGGGTCACGATCCCTCTTCCGAAAGACGCCGGAGAGGGGTTCGCCCTTGCCGACCGGCTGCGATCCGGCAGGAGACGCCTGGTTACGTTCGTCATGGTGAGAAAGGGCTTGCCTGCAAGGAGGATGCTTCACCGAGGCAGGAGAGCGTTATTGTCTTGTGTTACCCGCGCGGGCGGTGGGCTGGCCCGCGGCATCGGGGGCAGTCCATGTTCCCGCTGCAAAAGGAAGTGAGAAAGGCAGCCCCGAAGCTGTTCGATGGGAACGGCGACCTGCCTGCTCCTGTGTTCCGCAGACGCATTTTCCCCGCGGCAGTCCGTGGCTGCAAAGGGGGTGCCATGAGAATCTCCGTACGAGGAATGACCATCGCGTTTGCGCTGCTGTGGGGAGGCGGCGTTGGACTGGTAGCGCTGCTGCACCTGGCCGATCCGGGCTATGGGACGGCCTTTCTGGATGCGGTCAGCTCCATCTATCCCGGGTTTCACGGAGCCAGCAGCCTGAATGACGCCTTTGCCGGCATTGTGTACGCACTGGTCGACGGGGCGATTGGGGGCTGCATTCTGGCACTGCTCTACAATTTGTTCGCCGGACATCCCAGGCGGCAGCCCGCCGAGCAGGAACGAGTGACGCCAGCGCCGACAGAAAAGGCTGCCTGAGCGCTCCGAGAGGAATTGCAGGGAGGAGCCGGTGATTCGGCGCGAAGGACGAGGGCCGGCGCGCGGGGGCGTAAGGCCAGCCGGGGAGGAGAGGCTGTGTTCGACTGGCGTTCGATGGAACACAGGATTGCCTGCCCCTCAGCTCCTGTTTGGCACAGCGCGCAATCGCGCCGCTTTGTTATACTTCCACCAGAGCGACCCGCGTGCGGAAGTGGTGAAATTGGCAGACACACCATCTTGAGGGGGTGGCGCCCAAAAGGCATGGGGGTTCAAGTCCCCCCTTCCGCACCAATATTCTCCGGTCCCGACCTTCGCCATCCAGGTTCCGGTTCGCCCCGAGGTTGAAAGAAACACGTGCTTTTCTATTTCGTGATTGCCATCCACATTCTGGTGAGCCTGCTGCTCATCGTTATCATTCTGCTCCAGCAGGGCAAGAGCGCCGATTTGGCCGCCGCCTTCGGTGGACAGGGTTCTCAGACCGCCTTCGGACCGCGTTCCGCAGCCAATATCCTCACGAAAACGACGTCGTGGCTGGCGGCTGTCTTCATTCTGACTTCCATCACCCTGACAGTGATGGAGCAGCATCGCGTGGCCGGAATCCACTCAGTTTTGTCTGGTTCCTCGACGACGCAGACGACACCGGCGAAGAAGAAGTAGCTTTCCTCGAGTCAGGCGCGCATCGCGATCAGAAAAAGGGCAGGCGCCTGGCCTGCCCTTTTTCCTTGTCAGAGACAGGCGGCATCAGCGCCGTCGCTCCGGCCAGAGCAGCTTCAGTCGCTCGCCGGTCATGCTGACGGCTGCCGAGGACGCGCCCAGCACCTCTCCGTCGGCTTCCACCAGCAGCGGCTGGCGGTATTCCTGACCGTCGAGCGGCTGGCAGACCATGCGCCGCACCCGGATCATCCTTGGGAACGGGAGCCTGCCCCAGCCCTGCCCGTTCGCCCTGCCCGTTACCAGCGCGTGAAAGCTGGCGTGCGCCAGCCCCAGGCGTCTGGTTGGCGGTACCCAGGCCACCTGCAACTCTGTCCCAAACGGATCGCCGCCGGGACGCCAGAGGTTGATCTCGGGCATATGGACGGCGATGGCCTCGCAGGCGACTTCGTTCAGTACCCGTCCATCGGGAAGGGTCAGTTCCATCCGGAACGGCGGGACGGGATGGTCGAGCAGCAGCCGAAATCCTCCCAGAAAATAGGCCAGCCGTCCGCCTCGCCTTTTTCCCATGCCGGTCGGCGCCAGATTCATGAGAGCGGCGTGGACTCCGAGGCCGGCGGCGATCAGGAAGTACCAGCTCCGCATGCGCCGATGGCCCACGGGGCTGACTTCAATGCGGCCCAGGGTCACGGTCTTTGCCTGCGCGGTCAGCAGCATCCGCGCGGCGGCCAGCGGATCGCGAGGCATACCGAGATTTTGAGCGATCACATTTCCGGTGCCAAAGGGCAGCACGCCCAGAGTCACATCCGCGCCGGCGAGACCCTGCAGCACCTGAAAGATGGTCCCGTCGCCGCCACAGACGAGGAAGGTATCGAAGCCTTCCCTGACGGCATCGCGAGCCTGCTGACCGGCGGAATGAGCGGACAGCGTCTCCTGGAGCCGCACCTCCCGGCCGTCGCGGGCCAGCAATGCGGCAATTTGCTCGACCGTGGCCCGGCGCCGCGCATTGTGGATCAGGATCGGATTCAGAAACAGAAGGACACGGCGCATCAGGCAGAATTATCACCAGTGTGAAGCTGGCGCAAAAAATTCATGTAAACAGACAGTTAGATGCGCTTCAGAAAGTAACGTAGGCGAACCCATTTGGTGAACCCGGCGGACCTCTGGCTTCCAGCCCCCGTCCCAGCGGAGAATAGTCCTATGATTCTGGAAACGTTCCCTGTCGGCCCACTTCAGTGCAACTGCTCTCTGCTGGGCGATGAAACCAGCGGCGAGGCCATGGTCGTCGATCCGGGCGACAACATTCCGCAGATTCTGAATCTGCTGGCCCTCCATCGCCTCACTCTGAAGCAGATCGTGGTCACGCACGCGCACATCGACCATGTGGGCGGAGCCTTGCGCCTGAAACGCGCCACCGGAGCCCCTATTCTGCTCAACCAGAATGACTTGCCGCTACTCAAAATGATGGACGTGCAGGCGGGCTGGCTGGGGATCGCCACGCCGGAGGTGGCTCCCCCGGACGCCAACGCCGAGGATGGCATGGAAGCCGGAATCTCCGGGCACACCGCTCGCATCCTTCACACGCCCGGACACACTCAGGGCAGCGTCTGCCTGTACTTCGCTCCGGAAAAGCTGCTGCTGGCCGGGGACACCCTCTTCGCCGGCTCGGTGGGCCGCACCGATCTTCCCGGCGGCGATGCCCGGCAGATCATCCGCTCGATTCATGACCGCCTGCTGGTGCTCCCGGAGGAGACCCGGGTGATTCCGGGCCACGGTCCGGCTACGACCATTGGCGAGGAGCGCCAGTCCAATCCGTTCCTGCGTCCTGGGGTGCGGGTGTAGCCGGCCGGCCCCGGTCGCAGCTTCGCCGGAGCGCGCTGAATTGGCGCTTCCCTGGTATCATCAGAGCATGACGCAGCTCGACGTGCTGTACCGTTACGAAGGCCATCCGACCGAGCAGGCGATGGTTGCGCTCGGCAATATTCGCGAGGTTTACGGCGTTCGCCGCATCCAGCTCAACGAAGAACTGAAGACCATCCGCGTCGAATATGACGCCACGCGGCTGACGCGCCCCATCGTATTGCAGCTGCTGCGGCGCTGCGGGATATCAATCGTGGAGGAAGTGCCACTGATCCTCGCGCAGGAAGCGGCTCCGGCGGTCGCCGAAGTGGCGAAGTAGACGTCGGATTCATCCGCAGGTTCGGCGTGTGTGCAGCGCGCCGGCTCCGCAGCCGATCTTCCGCGCGCGGACATCAGGCTGCTTCCCGCCGTCCATCCCTTCCGGACGAACTTTGTGACGCCCCTGATTCGGCAGCTGCGGTTTTCGGCCGCGTACGGCCGGTAGCGGCTCGAATGATAACCGCGTCCACCTCTCCGCCGATAAGGAACGCCAGCCCGGTGAGATAAAACCACAGCAGCAGCACCATCACCGCGCCCATGGTTCCGTAATCCGACGTGTAGCTGTTGAAGTGATGCAGGTACACCCTCAGCCCGAAGGACACAATCGCCCACAGCAGAACGCCGGCCACTGCTCCGGGGGTAATCCATTTCCAGTTTGGATGGCGCACGTTCGGCGCGAAGTAATACACCACGCAGAACGAGACCAGCAGAAAGAAGATCGCCACCGGATACTGCGCCCACTGCCAGAGGACGTGAAGCCCGCCGCCGCCCACGGCCCTGGCGACGTCTCCGCCGACGGTGATCAGGAAAATGGCGGCGCAGATCAACATGCCGACCACGATGGTTAGCCAAAGGGCGGTCCAGCGCTGTCGTAGCAGCGGCCTTTCCTCTCTGGCATCGAAGACAGTGTTCAGCGTCTGGATCATGGCGGCCATGCCCGAGGAGGCCGATAACAGAGCGAGAACGATGCCCAGCGCCAGCTCGCCCCCGCCGCTGTTGGCCAGCGAGCGGTGGATGGTCGTTCTCACCAGCCCGGTGGCTGAGGCCGGCATGGCCCGGGTAAGGTCATGCGTGAGCCGGTGCACCATGGGCGAGTGCGGGCCAACAAACATCGCCATGGTGGCGGTAAGGAAGATCGCGAGCGGGAAGATCGCGAAGAAGAAGAAATATGCGAGCTGCGCGGATTGGCCCAGCACTTCGTCCTGCTGCATCTCGCGCCAGGTTCGACGCGCAACCTGTCCCTTGCTGAGGCCTCCGAAATGCCACGGTCCTCTGAGGGGCGCTGGAGCGGGTGGGAGGGCAGTCATGGACGCGGGCACTGGCGATTCGGGCATGGACCCCTCGGCAACTCCTCCTTTGGATGCGGGCGTGGGGTTGGGCTTTGCCAGGTCTGAAGACGAATGGCAGGATGAGCAGCGTTGCCTGGGGGTGAGCTCCCAGTGATAGCATCAGCTTTCCGGACGATGAACGAACCGCTCACTCCATCGCGACTGATCCGCATTGAGGCTGAAGCCCTGCTGGCGCTCGCCGCTCGCCTGGAAGGCCCCATGGCCGGCGACTTCGACCGTGCACTGGGACTGATCCTGCGCTGCGGAGAATCGCGGGGGAGGGTGGTGCTCACCGGGATGGGCAAGAGCGGCATCGTTGCCCAGAAGATCGCCGCCACACTCAGTTCCACGGGCAGCCCGGCCCTGTTTCTTCATCCCGCCGAAGCGGTCCACGGCGACCTGGGAATGATCGTCGAAGGCGACCTGGTGATTGCGCTTTCCGCCAGCGGCGAGACGGAGGAGATCCTTCGCCTGCTGGCCACGCTCGAGCGCCGCGGAAATGCTCTGATCGCGCTGGTCTGCGATACCGGATCCACGCTGGCACGGGTGGCCGCGGTAGTGCTGGACTGCTCGGTTCCCGGCGAAGCCTGCGGGCTTGGACTGGCGCCGACCGCATCCACCACCGCCATGCTGGCCATGGGCGATGCTCTGGCCATTGCCGTTTCTCTGCGGAAGGGCTTCCGCGCCGAAGATTTTGCCGCCCTTCATCCGGGCGGCAAGCTGGGCAAGCGCCTCGCCACGGTCCGGCAGCTGATGCACTCGGGCGACGCTGTTCCGCGCGTGACGCCCACCACCCCGATGCCGGCCGTCATCGATGAAATGTCCAGCAAAAAGCTGGGAATGGCCGTGGTGGAAGAGAACGGAATTCTGGCCGGCATTGTCAGCGATGGGGATCTGCGCCGGCTGCTCGAGCGCGATGGCCCGGAGGCTCTGCGCCGTACCGCCGCGGAGGTGATGAACCCCGCTCCCAGAACCATCTCAGCCGGCGAACTGGCCGTGCGCGCTCTCCGCATTATGGAGGAACGCAAAATCACCTCGCTCATCGTGAGCGACGATCAGAAGCATGTCGAAGGCGTCCTCCACCTGCACGATTTGTGGGGCACGGAACTCATCTGATCAGCCGGCTGCTTTTCCATCCGAGAAGGCCGGGCAAGTCGCAGGATCTTCTTCGTTTGGAGGTCACGGAAATTCGATTCTGCTCCGTCCGCCTCCGCGTTACAGTACATCCATAGAGTGCCGATGTCATCCCATCGACAGGGAGGAGCACTATGGAAATCAGCCGTTTCACTTTCGGATACGCGGGAGACGTGCACACCAGCTTCGACAAGGCTCTTGCGCGTACGAAAGAGGTTCTGGCCGCTCACGGCTTCGGCGTCCAGGCGGAAATCGACATCGCCCAGGCGCTCAAAATGAAAATCGGCGTGCAGATTCCGCGCGAGATCATTCTTGGCGTGTGCAATCCAAAGCTGGCCAGTGGGGCCATTCAGGAGGAGCCGCACGTGACACTGCTGCTCCCCTGCACCGTCACGGTGAAAGAGACACCGGGCGGAGCACATATTGCCGCCGCCGACTTTCAGATGATGGTCAGCGTTACGCAAAATGCCGAACTGGCGAATGTTGCGGCTGAAGCTGAAGCGCTCATCCTGAAAGCGCTCGCCGAGCTCTGAGAGCGCAATACCGGCAAAAACGCTCAGCAAAGACATCGACGCCGACGATTCCGTCACGCTTATCCAGCGCATGGCCATGCTGGGCGCCCACCTGCGCGATCACGATGGAGCGGGCTTCGACGATTACGCCTCCAGTACCCGCAAGCTGATTCCCTTCCTCTATTAATCCTGGTTCGTTTACTCTGGTATACAGCTTGAGTCAGGCGCTTTTCGTCCCCTTCAACACCAATCCTTCATCTCTCTCGTCCAAAACTGTGGACAGGCCACCCGACGGCACGGCCGGTCACTTAGAAAACTATGAACGTTCAGAAGATCTATACGGCAGTGATTCTCCTCTTCGGCCTCGCGCTGGTTTCCGCGCCGGCCGGCGCCCAAACCAGCGTCGCCCTCAGCGTATTTGGCGCACTCAATGGCGGCTCCACCGGACACAACACCATCCAGAGCCCCGCCAACGCTCTCGGCGGCATGGCCGAGGTGCGCCATTTCTCCAGCCCTTTGCTCGGCTACGAGGCCACCTATTCCTACTTTCGCGCGAATCAGGCGTATTCCCAGGAGGGGGCCCCGGGATCCTGCCCCTCGGGCAAATGTATCTCCCTGCCAGCCGGCGTCTCCGCCAATGCTCATGAGATCACCGGCGACTGGCTGCCCTCTCTGAAGATGGGGACTCTCCGTTTATTCGGAGTCTTCGGCGCCGGCGCGCTCATGGATGTCCCGGTCAGCGGGATGAATTCCGGCACATCGGTCAGAGTGGCGTATGTCTACGGCGCTGGAGTGGCCTGGGCAATTTCGCATCACATCGGTGCCCAGTTTCAGTTCCGCGGGAATCTCTACAAGGCACCCAAGCTGTCCACCTTCTACCCCAGCACCGGCACCGTGATGCAAACCGCTGAGCCGATGCTCGGCATCTATTACCGGTTCTGACCAGCAAAACCGCGAACCCGCCCCCATCCCTGGGCGGGTTCGCTTTCCGATCCTCCTCCGATTTCGCTTCTCCTGGATCGAGGAATTCTCTTCAGATGGCTCAGCTCCGCATTTCGGGCGCAATGTCGTACACGCTGCGCACCTGCAGCTTTCTGCGAAATTCGTAAGGCGTCATCGGTTTGTCGAGGGTGACCTCGATCTCGACTGCCCGGCCGCCGCGCAGGTCGACGAAGTTGTCGGAGTAGGAAGCCTCTGTTTCCTCCAGATTGGCCCATACCCAGAGTGCCGGCACGTCGCTTTCGATCACGACCCGATAGCGTGTCTCTCCACCGCTGGTGCTCACCGTCAGATTCGGCTTGCTGAGCTTGAGAGCCTTCGGGCGGCCGAAGAGCAGCGTATTTT
>DAHVZZ010000127.1:0-7791 GCA_027323785.1 Acidobacterium sp.
GGATGGGCCAACCGGCTGATTGAGGAGTTCATGCTGGCGGCGAATGAGTGCGTGGCGAGCTGGCTGGAACACCTGGAGGCGCCGTCGCTGTACCGGATTCACGAGAAGCCGGAGGCGCGCAAGGTGGTGGAGTTTGAGGAAGTGGCGGCGTCGTTTGGGTATTCGCTGGGCGTGGGGAATCTGCCGGTGAAGCAGTTCCGGACGCGTGGCGAGCGGCGCGATGAGCGCGGGCGAGGCAAGCCGGCGCGGGTGCATGAGGTGGCCGAAGAGATTGCGGTGAGCCCGCGGATGTATCAGAAGCTGGCGGAAAAGATTGCGGGCAAGCCGGAGGAGCGGATTGTGGCGTACCTGATGCTGCGTTCGCTGAAGCAGGCGCGGTACAGCGAGAAAAACGAAGGGCACTTTGCGCTGGCGGCTCCGACGTATACGCACTTTACCTCGCCGATCCGGCGGTATCCGGACTTGATTGTGCATCGGGTGACGAAGGCGCTGCTGGCGGCGGGCGTGGATGGGCATGGGGTGGTGGCCGCGGGTGATCCGCACGGGCCGAGCGCGCGGCATGGGAAGCTGCCGAATGCGCGCGAGCGGGAGCTGGCGCGGGAGGCTGCTCCGCTGGATGAGGTGGAACTACAGGGAATCGCGCAGGAGACGAGCGACACGGAGCGGCGCGCGGCGGAGGCAGAGCGCGAGCTGATGGAGTGGAAGAAGCTGAAATTCATGCGCGATCGCGTGGGCGAGGACTTCGCTGCGCTGATCTTGAGCGCGACGAAGTACGGATTGTTTGTGGAGCTGAACGATCTGTTCGTGGAGGGGCTGGTTCCGCTGCAGACGCTGGGTGCGCTGGATGGGGATTACTACACTTACCGGGAGAATACGCGGGAGATAATCGGGGCGCACTGGGGGCGGAAGTTCAGGATCGGACAGCCGGTGCGGGTGTTGCTGGATCGCGTGGATGCGGTGGAGAAGCGGCTGCAGTTTTCGATTCTGCTGGACGAGGAAGAGGCAGCGGTGGGGCTGGCGCAGCGCAAGGCGAAGAAGAATGGCGGGAAGACAGAACGGAGGCGCGAGATGAAAGAGGAGAAAGCGAAGGCGACGAAACCGGGGCGGCCGGCGAAGGCTGCGAATCCGAAGAAGAGCGAGCGGCGTTCGAAGCGGTTCGACAAAGACGCGGTGCCGGAGTTTGCGAAGCGGGTGGCGCAGCCGCCTCCGCGGGGACACAAGAAGGGGAAGAAGAAGAACTAGCGGTGCTTTTCTTCGGCTAAGTTCAGTGCGGTGTTTGAACTGCAGGTCCTTCGCTGCGCTCAGAACGACAGTTTATTTGTGATGCGGACATTTTCTTCCAGCAGGGGTTGTATCGGGATGACGCACTGCTTCGATTGAGCTAGCGCTCAAAGACGATGCGGCCTTCGCTGATGGTGGTGTGGACGCGGCCGAGCATGGGGTATCCGTCAAAGGGCGTGTTTTTGGATTTGGAGCGCGAGTCTTTGGCGTGGAAGGTCCATTTTTCCGCGGGGTCGAAGAGGACGACATCGGCCCAGGAGCCGACGGCGAGGGTTCCACGACCGGCGAGCGAGAGGACCTGAGCGGGGCGATGCGTGAGCATGGCGAGAAGTTTGGAGAGCGGCATGCCGTGCTGCTTGTGCAGGACAGAGATAGTGAGGCCGAGCGCGGTTTCGAGTCCCGTGATGCCGTTGGGTGCACGTTCGAACTCCTGCTCCTTTTCGTGGCAGGCGTGGGGCGCGTGGTCGGTGGCAATGCAGTCGACGCGGCCCGAGAGAATGCCCTGAATCATGGCGGCGCGGTCGGATTCGGCGCGCAGGGGCGGGTTCATTTTGGCGTTGGTGTCGTAGTCGCCGATGCGTTCCTCATTGAGGACGAAGTGATGGGGTGCGACCTCGCAGGTGACGTGGAGGCCTTCGTCGCGGGCGGCGGTGACGGCGTCGAGGGCTTTTTTTGTGGAGAGATGGGCGACGTGGAGATGCGCGCCCTTGACCTTGCGGACGAGCGAGATGTCGCGCTCGGCGAGGGAGGATTCTGATTCGACGGACATGCCGCGCAGGCCGAGGCGGAAGGCGAGTGGGCCAGCGTTCATGGAGCAGCCGGCGGTCATGCGCGTGTCCTCGGTGTGCTGAATGACGGGGAGGTTGTGGCGCGCGGCTGCCTTGAGGCACTCGAACATGATTTCGTCGCCGAGGATGGGCTTGCCATCGTCGGAGACGCCGACGGCGCCGGATTTTTTGAGGGCGGCGTAATCGGTGAGGGTTTCCCCCATGGAGCCGACGGTGGCGGCGCTGATGGGGAAGACACGAATGGCGGCGTTGCGCTCGGGGGCCTGCATCCACGCGGTGATTGAGGGGGAGTCGTTGACGGGGATGGTGTTGGGCATGGCGCAGACGGAGGTGAATCCGCCGGCGGCGGCAGCAGCGGTGCCGGAGGCGATGGTTTCCTTGTAACCCTGGCCGGGCTCGCGGAGGTGGACGTGAATGTCGACGAGGCCGGGGGCGACGACGAGGCCGGAGGCATCGATGATTTGAGCGCTGCGGTGCTTGAGCTTGCCGGGCTTGGCGAGAGCAGCGACTTTGCCGTCTTCGAGGAGAATGTCGTGGCGGGCGTCGAGGCCGGTGGCGGGGTCGATGAGGTAGCCGCCGCGAATGAGGATGGGTTTCATGCGCGTCCTCCGGAGAGCGCCTGGAAGAGCAGGGCGCGGCGAATGCAGAGGCCGTGGTGTACCTGCTCGGCGATGGCGGATTGAGGGCCGTCGGCGACTTCGCTGGTGATTTCCATGCCGCGAATGATGGGGCCCGGGTGCATGATGAGCGCATTGGGGGCGAGGGCGGCGATGCGTTCGCCGTTGGCCTGGTAGCGCAGCTTGTAGTCTTCGAGGTCGAGGCTGAGGCCGGCGAGCCGTTCGGCCTGGATGCGGAGCATCATGACAATTTGTGACTGTTTGAGTGACGAATCGAAGTCGCGCTCGATGGAGACGCCGGGCCCGATGGTGGCGGCGACTTCAGGGAGCAGCGGGGTTGGTCCGCAGAAGATGACGCGCGCGCCGAGGGTGGGCAGCAGGAGCGCGTTAGAGCGGGCGACGCGGCTGTGAAAGATATCTCCGCAGATGGTGACGGTGACGCCCTTGAGAGAATTTTCGTTGAGCCTGACGGCCTTGATGCCAAGGTGGCGGAGCATGGTGCGCAGGTCGAGGAGGGCCTGCGAGGGATGCTCGTGCATGCCGTCGCCGGCGTTGAGAACGGGCAGGCCGGTGGATTTGGCGAGCAGATACGGCGCGCCGGAGAAAGGGCTGCGCAGGATGATGCATTCGGCGCCGAGGGAACGGAGAGTGATGCCTGTGTCCTTGAGGGACTCGCCTTTTTCAATGCTGGAAGAGAGCGAGCTGACGAGCGTGGTGTCGGCGCTCATGGATTTGGCAGCGAGCTCGAAGGAAGTACGGGTGCGGGTGCTGGACTCGTAAAAGAGCAGGGCGACGCGGCGCTTGAGCAGACGCTTGGCGCGCTTGAAGGTGTCTTCGGCTTCGAGCGTGTCGGCCAATTGAAGAATAGAGCGGGTGCGTTCGGGCGTTAGGTCGCGCACGGAGACGAGTGAGCCGGGATGGAATTCCGGTTGGGTAGACGCGCGTATGCTTCGTGCCGGTGCTGTATTCTTTTGCGCCATTTTTTCTCAGTCGACCCGTTCGACGAGGAGAACCTGCTCGTCGTTGTCGATTTCCTGGAGCTTGACTTCGATGATTTCTTTGTCGGTGGTCTGGATGGTGCGACCGACGAAGGTAGCCTCAATGGGGAGCTCGCGATGGCCGCGATCAATGAGGGTGAGGAGCTGAACCTGTTTGGGGCGGCCGTGATCGAAGAGGGCGTCGAGCGCGGCGCGGATGGTGCGGCCGGTGTAGAGGACGTCGTCGACGAGGATGATTTTGCGGCCGGTGACGTCGAAGCCGATGGAGCCGGGATGAACGACGGGGCGGGTGTCGTAGGTGGAGAGATCGTCGCGGTAGAAGCTGATGTCGAGGACGCCGGAGTCGATGGGGCGCTTCTCAATGTTGCCGATGAGGGCTGCGAGGCGCTGGGCGAGCGGAACACCACGGCGCTTGATGCCGACGAGGCCGAGGCCTTCGGCGCCATTATTTTTCTCGATGATTTCGTGGGCCAGGCGAACCAGCGTCCGTTGGATTTCGGAGGCTGACATCAGGCGGCCCTTTACGCGGAGATTGGGATGAGTGTCTGCCATAAAGGGTTCCAAGCTGGATGATACGAGGCGGTAGAGACCGGAGCAAGTGAAAGCGCGAAAGGGATTTGCACGTCCGCCGCGGCGGACGTGTGAATTGCTTTAGATGGCGCCGCTTTGCGGAGCTCGGGAGCGGAGGTAGTGGCCGCCGAGCGCGCCGCCCAGTGCGGAGAAGAGGATCATGCTGAGCGCAAGCATGCTGCTGCCGGTGACGAAGAGGATAGCGACTCCGTCAGGGGAGAGCCAGAAGTGTGCGAACCAGGGGTACTGATGGGCGAAGGTGGGGTTTTGCTGGTTCATGGTGGCAAGCGCTGCCTGGAGAGAGTTGCGGAGGGTGGCGTCGATGGATGCGCCCTGGTGCATGACGAAGCGCTCGAAGAGCATGGAAGCGGCTTCCATGGCGAGCCAGAGAACGGCCGCCATCATGCCCATGAGGCCGCCGATGCGCCAGCCGATGCGGCCGTCGGTGGGCGAGGCGGTGCGGCGGCGGTAGACGGCAACGGCGAGGAATCCGCCAGCGAAAACCCAGAGTGCGCCGAGGCTGAGGGCGGTGGAGAGCAGCGCGGTGGGCACGGCGACAAAGAGTGCGGCGCTGACGGCAGAGCGCCAGCGCAGGATGTCCGCGGCCCGGTCGAGGGACTGCTGCACGGAACCTTCCTGGGCGGAGAGGATGGACTCGTTCTCTTCTACGCGCAGTTGTGGTGCGCCACAGTGCGGGCAATATAACTCGTCGGGAACGAGGGTGTCCCCGCACCGGTGGCAGACTTGCTCCATGCTTTTGACCCTAACGCACCGTGAGAGCGAAGGCAACGATTGCGAATTGATCAATAACCGGCGGCGGAGCCGAGGCCGATACGGAAGTCATGGCCGCCCTCGAGTTCGCCGGTTTTGGGGTCGACGGCGATGCACTCCCCGTCGCTCCATGGAGGCTGGACCTTAACGTGGTAGCCGCGTTTGCGAAGGCTGGCGAGGGTGGCGGGCAGGAAGCCGGGTTCGACGTAGACGACGTCCGGGAGGTCCTGCATGTGGAAGCGCGGGGCGTCGACGGAAGCCTGGATGTTGAGGCCCTGAATGGCGGAGCTGAGAAAGATATTGGCGACGGTGGTGATGATGCGGGAGCCACCGGGGGAGCCGAGGACATAACTGACTTTGCCATTTCTGAGGACAATCGTGGGCGTCATGCTGGAGAGCGGGCGCTTGCCGGGTGCAATGGAGTTGGCTGGTCCCTGAATGAGGCCAAACATGTTGGGGACACCTTGCTTGGAGGCGAAGTCGTCCATTTCGTCATTGAGCAGGAATCCGAGTCCGGCGACAGTGACGCGGGAGCCGAAGTAGTCATTGAGGGTGGTGGTGACGGAGACGGCGTTGCCCTGGGAGTCGATGATGGAGTAGTGGGTAGTGTCCGGCGACTCGTGGCGGACCTGGCTCATGGTGGGCGGTGGCGGCAGGAATCCGGCGGGGCGGTGGAGGTCTTTGGACGGCGTGGCTTTCCAGGGCAGGATGGATGCGCGCCAGGCGTCGGCGTATTTCTGGCTGAGCATGGCGGCGATGGGCATTTTTACGTAGGCAGGGTCGCCAAGGTAGGCATTGCGGTCCATGAAGGCGCGGCGGTAGGCCTCGATGAGGAGGTGCATTTCGGCGGGGGTGCGGTCGCCGAGTTTCCTGAGGTTGTAGCCGTTGAGGATATTGAGCGCCTCGATGAGGACGATGCCGCCGGAGGATGGCGGCGGTGCGCTGACGATGGTGTATCCGTGGAAAGCGCCGTAGACGGGAGTGCGCTCGACGACCTTGTATTCGGCGAGGTCTTTGGCGGTGATGATGCCGCCGCCTTTCTGGATGAAGGCCGCGATCTGACGGGCCATGGGCCCGTGGTAGAAGTCAGAGGGGTCAGCGGCGATGGTGCGGAGGGTGGCGGCGAGGCGGGGCTGACGGAAGAGATCGCCGGCGCGGTAGTAGTTGCCGTTGCGCTGATATTTGCGGAACGAAGCGGGGTAGTTGGAGAGCCGTGAATCGTGGAACTGAGCGGCGGTGATGGCGCTGAGGCGGAAGCCGTGCGAGGCGAGCTGGATGGCAGGCTGCATGACTTTTTCGAGGCCGAGGCGGCCGTATTTCTTTTCGGCATAGACGAGACCGGCGACGGAGCCGGGGACGCCGATGGCGCGGTACCCATAGAGGCTGGCTCCGGGGATGACGTTGCCTTTGGCGTTGAGGTACATGTTGGGCGTGGCGGCAAGGGGTGCGCGCTCGCGGTAGTCGAGGAAGGTATTTTTGCCGTTGGCGAAGTGGATGAGCATGAATCCGCCGCCGCCGAGGTTGCCTGCGATGGGATAGACGACTTCGAGGGCGAAGCCGACGGCAACTGCGGCGTCAATGGCGTTGCCACCTTCGCGCAGGATGCGGACGCCGGCATCGGTGGCGAGGCGGTGGACGGTGACGACCATGGCATGTCTGGCGGTGACGGGTTTTTCGGCGAGGTAAGGGCCGGTTTGAGCGATGGCGGGAGAGGCGAGGAGCGGGACCAGCGCTGAGACGAGCCAAAAGGCGCGATGGCGGGCTTGCATGCCCGCAAGTGTAGAGCATTTCCGCCGGCGCCGGGGAAAGATTGCAGCCGGTCCGGTGTGGCCGTTCCTGGAGGGAACGGCCACGCGGGGGCTACCTGGTGGAATTCATTTGCAGGTTGTGCAGGTAGAGATCGACGTTGTGGGCGTTGACCAGTGCCGAGCCGGTGTCAATGAACGCGGGAACGGGCGCGAAGGGATCCGGCTCGTAATTTCGCGTGAGCGAAGGCAGCGGATCGTGATGAATGGCCTCGAGCACCTGAACGCCGATGTAGGCCATGGTGAAGGGCTTTTGCGAGATGGTGGCGGTGATGACGCCGCTTTTGACGAGGTCGAGGGTGGGTTTGTCCACGTCCATGGCGAGGATGACGCGGCGGTCTTTGGAATCGGCCTTGCTGACGACAGCGCCGACCTGTTCTCCGGCAGAGGCCTCCAGGCAGACGAAAGCATCGACGCGCTTTTTGCCGGTCTGGGCCATGTACTGCCGGGTTTTGTCAGAGGCGATGCTGGGATCGCCGTGAATGTCGTCGATGGCAATCACGTGGATGTCAGGGTGAGCGGCGAGGATGTCGCTATAGCCTTCGAGTCGCTGGTCGAGATTGGGCTGGCCGGGAATGGTGAAGATGACCACGTTTCCCTTTCCGTGGAGGGCATCGACCAGAGCCTGACCGCCGAGGCGGCCGGCGGCCCGGTTGTTGGTGCCGATGAAGAAGAGCCTGCGACTGTGGGGAGCGTCAGAGTCAACGGTGATGACGGGGATTCCAACGGCGAGAGCGTCGTTGATTTCGGGAATCATCAGAGCCGGGCTGGTAACCGAAACCATGATGCCCGTGGGTCTGAGGGCGACAACGTCGCGAAATGCCTGCGCCTCGGCCTGAGGATCGAAGTTGGCGGGGCCGCGCATTTCTGCCTGGACGCCGGATTCGGAAGCGATTTTTTTGAGTCCGGCAGCGGCTGACTGCCAGTAGGCGAGGTGGGTGTTGTTGGCGACGAGGTAGTA
>DAHVZZ010000481.1:0-2673 GCA_027323785.1 Acidobacterium sp.
ACCGTCGCATCTTACTGTGCCTTGGTCTGCGCCTCGTAGATCTGAAGTGGGAAGAAATGCCTGCTGAATCGCTTTGCTCGCTGCTAAGAGCGCTTGCGTTACATGATCCCAATCACCCTCGCTACCGCGACATCCTGACAGAGAGCCAAGCAGCTCGGCGAAATGCTTCTAAAAACCGACTGCTTCCAGGGCGCCCGGCAATGATTCTCAATCGACTTTCGAACAACCTTAAGCAAACCCAAATGGAGCGGTAGCGATCAATTTCCGCTTGTGACGGACGGCTTCATCACCGGCTTGCCCTTCTCATTCAGTCCGATATAGCCAAAGGGCGTGTGGTGATCGTGCGTGAAGAGCACCAGCCACTGCTCCGGGATGGCGCGCGCGTGGAAGCGCTTGCGCTGCTCGATGCACGTCAGCGGATCGAGATCGTAGCCCATCACCCACGTGGCGTCCAGATGCGCGCTGGTCGGAATCAGATCCGAGATATAGCAGGCGCGGCGGCCTGCTGAGTCCAGATGCACAGCCATCAGCTGCGCGGTGTGGCCGGGAAAGCACTCCACGGAAACGCCGGGAACGATCTGCTCGGTCTGGCCGGGCGCAACGTCGAGCAGCGTCATCTGGCCGCTCTCCACCAGCGGATCGTAATTGTCGCTGATGTAGCTGATGGCGTCGCGCTCCAGCTGCAGGTGCCCGTGCTCCACCTCGCCGCGATGGGCGAAATAGCGGGCGTTCGGAAAGGTGGGAACGATGCGCCCCTCCGCGGTGCGCGTGGTGTTCCAGCCGCAGTGGTCGAAGTGGAGGTGGGTGTTGATCACGATATCCACCTCTTCCGGCCGAATGCCGGCTGCCTCAAACCCGCGCGGAAGCTGCTCTTTGGCCCCGTAGATCTGGCGGAGTTTGGGGCTGAGCTTATTGCCGATGCCGGTTTCGATGGCCACCGTGTGTTTGCCCGTCCGCACGATCACGGTGTTCAGTCCCAGCAGAATGCGGTTTTCCTCGTCGGCGGGGGCGCGCCTCTGCCACATGGTTTTGGGAACCACGCCGAACATCGCGCCGCCGTCCAGCAGATACCAGCCGTCGCTGAGCACGGTCAGTTCAAAATCGCCCACGGTGGTGCGGCCGCGAATCGGGTCGTCGGTATTGGCCTGCTCGGCGGGATGACGAAGATGCCGGCGAGGCTGCTCGCCGCCATCTCCGCTGGATGCGGGGTTAACGCCGGCGCCCATTGTAACGGCTCCGCTCCGGCCCGCTGGTACTGGGGTTCATCACATATCGCTCAAAGTAATTGAGTATCTTGCCGAACAGAATGGTCCTGTCATTGGGGCCGGCAATGGAATGCGTCTTCCGCGGAAAGAGATTGAGATCGAACGGAATCCGCGCATCAATCAACTGGTTGACGTATTGGATGGTGTTGGACATATGCACGTTGTCGTCGCCCGTGCCGTGCATGATGAGAATGTGTCCGTGGAGATTCGCCGCACTGGTCACGTCGGAATCGTTGTGGTAATTGTCCGCGTCTTCCGAGGGCAGGCCCATGTACCGCTCCGTATAGATGGAGTCGTAATCGCGCCAGTCGGTCACCGGAGCAACCGCCACGCCGGCCAGGAAGCTGCTGCTGTGCGACATCGCAAACAGCGTGAAGCTACCGCCCCAGCTCCATCCCCACCAGCCCAGGCGATGCGGATCCAGCTCAGGATAGCGGCTCAGAACCTGATCGACGGAAGTCATCTGATCCGCGAACTGCGGCGGCCCGAAGTTGTGATAGCAGACCTGCTCGAAGGCGCGACCCCGTCCACCCATGCCGCGGTTGTCGACGTGCAGCACCGCAAATCCGTGCTGGGCCATCAGCTGGTCGAAGAGAAAGGACTTCCCGCCCCACTCGTCGCGCTGCGCGCCCACATCCGGTCCGCCGTAAGGGTTTACGATGAGCGGCACGCTGTGCATGGCCCTGCGCCCCGGCGGCAGCACGATGGTGCCGTACAATTTTGTGCTTCCATCGGCCGCGGTGAGCACCAGCTGATCGGGTGGAATGATGCGGTGCCCCCGAATGGGTTTGGAATGCCAGAAGGTTGTGCATTCGCCCGCAGAGGTGCAGGCCGAAACGCTGGGTGGCGTCAGCTCCGCCGAGTATTGATCGATGAAGTCTCCAGTGTGGGCGGAAAAGTCGGCGACATGGAAGCCGGGACGGTGCGTGATCTGGCGCTTGTCGCTGCCGTCGAACTTCACCGCCCAGACCTGCTGCTGGCCGGTGGCTCCGTTGAAAGCCACGTACCAGAGCGTCTGCTGAGCGTCATTCACCGAGGTGATGGCCTTCACTTCATAATCGCCGCTCTCCACCTCGTTCATCAGCTGCGCTTCCGCGCCCAGCGGGTTCTCCGGATTGTAGGTGTAGCGGTAGATATGCGTGTGGCCGTCGCGCCAGCTCAGCACAAAGAAGGTGTTGTTGCCCGCGAAGGTGACGCCGTAAGTGGTGTTGAAGTACTTCGCCTCGGTCTGCGCCAGCACGCGCCGGATGAGCCCGCTGTTCGTATCCGCAAACCACAAGTCCTCATGCTTCTGGTCGCGCGAGAGAGTTTCCACCCAGACAACGTGCGCGTTGACCCACCCAAACCGCGGAATGTAGTCGTTGCCCGTGCTGATGGGAATCTTCAACCAGTGCGTCGGTCCGCCGTG
>DAHVZZ010000510.1:0-3841 GCA_027323785.1 Acidobacterium sp.
TCCCTTCTGGCCTTTCATGGTTTCGTCAGGCGGCCTGCCGTTCCTTGGTGGTAAATCTGCGCCGACCGGTCGGGTGGTCGCCGCGGATCAGTGCCTGAAGAGCCGTTGCGGGGATGACCACACGCCGACCGATGCGACGGACCGTGAGCTCCTTCTCGGCGATCAAATTATCAATGGTCCGAAGCGAAAGGCCGAGAGCCTTAGCGGCTTCGTGCTTGGTAAAAGCGAGTCGCTCTACCTGACTGTCCAAAGTAGCAACCTCCATGCCGGTTCGCCCAGCTGAGTTGAAGTGGTAGTGATTGTTGCCGGCACCCGCCGGCTGTCTTTCACCGGCCATTAGCCTCTGGTATGTCGGCCCCGGCGGGCATCGGCCAAAGGCTGGGGCGCGGAGCGAAAGCGATCAGAACCGGTGGGGCGGCGGCGTGGCCCGCGAAGGCCACGCCAGGTCAACTACAAATCCGTCGATCCCGGAATCGAATCGACCAGATGCAGATCTGGAGGGACGGAGAGTGAGTCGTCGCTCCCGTCCCAGCCCCGCAGCGCCAGTTCGCGGTCTGCCTGCAGGCGGCGGGACGTCACTCGAGCCAGGCCATCGCGATTGCGTTGGTGATCCTCCACACTCCGACGGTTCGACTCGTCGTCGAGCAGATACTGAAGCCGCGCACAATCCTTGCAGCCCTCCCGTCCCTTCGGCGGAAGGTTGAGATCGGCAATCTCCCGGAAGCGCTTCATCAGTGGCTTCAGCGCCTTCCGGTCAAGCTCCACCGGGACTGTGGTGATCGAGAACGGCAGGCTGAATCCGTCATCCGTCGCGAGGTCAAGCGGGCTGTCCCGGTACTCCTTCGAGCGGTTCTCAAAGTAAACCAGCGCTGCGCCAGTGACCGGCCCGAGCTCCGCCTGCTCCAGCAGCTCAGCATAGCCAAGCAGCTGAACCTTATAGGCCGGAAGAAATGGATCGTCCTCGCCGCGGCAAGTGGCCGTCTTGTAGTCCACGACCGTCAGAGTGTCATCCCGGCGCCGGAAGACCGCGTCCAGCATGCCCACCAGCGTCAGGTTGAACTCCGGGAACTCGGCTGTGAGCTTACGCGGCACGCTGACGGCTTCCGTGCAGCGCAACTTCTCCATGCCGGGAGGAAGCTCCCCGTTCGCAGCAAGATACCGATCCACGAAACGCTTCTCAAAGATGTCCAGGTGGTACATCAAACCAGGCATCGGCATCTCGAAGGGGGCGTGGAAGCGCAGCATTATCTGGTAGAACAAACACCGCGGGCAAAAGGTATCGAGGAGCATGCGCCCCAGATAGCGCGGCGAAACACGAAGAGAAGAGTTGTCCATAAGTTGGTTCCTTTCATGAGGGACTTGCCCTCGAATCGGTTATCCCATGCAGCCCTGCTGTTGCCAAAGCCAGGACCGCAGGCAGTGCGAGAAGAGTAATAAGTGGCCAGGGATGTGACTAATCCCTGCCATCTTGCTTAGCGGTTGAGCAGTTCGTGGGCGGCAAAGAACTCAGCCCGAATCCTGCGCATATCCGGTTTCAGATATGCAAGCGTCGTGTCGATCTGGCGATGTCCGAGCAGCTGGGAGACTTCGAGCGCCGGCACGCCGACCGCGCCGAGGCGGGTAGCAAAGGTGGCCCGCAGCTGATGGGGATGGACGGGCGGGAGGCCCGAGGCTCGCGACCAGGCGCGAACCAGATGCTGGACCGTCCGCTTGTTGATTCGCTGTCTCTGCGAGGACAGGAACAGAGCCGGGTTGCCGTCCTCGCCTCGCGCGGCCAGATATTCATGGATCAATCTCAACGTCTCAAGATCGGCCAGAAACTCGCGTTCCCGATTGCCCTTGCCGACGACTCGCCCCACGCCGATGACCCTGCCTCCCTCGCCACTGGCAGGGTGCTCCACCCGGATCGAGTCGCGGTCCAGCGAGCAAAGTTCGCTGACCCGCAATCCGCTGTTGAGCAGGAGCGCGAAGATGGCCCTGTCGCGTGGGGTTTTGAGCCCGCTGCGCATCTTCTCAATCGCCGCGTCATCGAGCGGCGATGGCCGCGGAGGCTGGCGGCGCGGCCGGCGGAGGGGCAGCGTCGGATTGCGGATCCGTCCGTTGCTCATCACGGCAACAAAATCAAAGAATGAACTCAGCACGGCCAGCCGCCTGCGAGTGGAAGACGGCGCGCTTGTTGCGCCGGGATCACGCCATCGCAGATAACGCTCGATCGCCAGAGGCTGGACCTGATTGAGGCGCAGCCGCTGGTCGCGCAGGAACTGCCGGAACTGTTGCAGCTCGCAGGTATAAGAGGTGATTGTCCCGGCGGCGTAGCCGCGAGAGTGCATATACGAAATAAAGGGCTCAAGCTTCACGGCAAGTCCTTTCTCGAGAGGGGGTTGGGGATTTGTCACGAAAAACCGCTTTCATGACAAGTCTTCGATCTCGTTCATCGGCGGCTACTTGCCCGCCTGCGGCCCAGCGAAGTAGTTCTCGAGCGACTCAGAGCGCGTCTCCGGCCGCTCCTCCCGGCGCGCCGCCTCCGCCATGGCGCGCGCATAGGAATCGCGCAGATCCTCGGTTGAAAGCCGCGTATATCCCTGCATCACCCGCTCGCTTCGCCAGCCCAGCGTCTTCATCACGCCGGTCGTATCCATGGCGGGATAGAGGGCCGTGGCGGCGACATGCCGTAGACGATGAAAACTCCAGCTCGCGAGCTTTCCGGGGCCGGTGAGCAGTCGATTGAATCGGGAGCGGAGCGTATGCTTACGCATGGGATTGCCCCGGCTGTCGACAAAAACGAAATCGTGAGCAACCTCGGGACGCTGCCTGAGCCATTCCCCACAGGCGACCTGCGTCCGCACATGGAAGGGAACCAGCCGCTCCTGACGAGTTTTGTTCGGCAAACGAACGAAGATCTGCTGCTGGACCAGTTCGATATCGCTTAGACGGAGATTGCAGACCTCGCTGATGCGGAGTCCGCTTTCGCTTCCAATCGCGAGAGCGAGCTTTAGCTGCGGGTCGCCTGAAGCCTCCACCAGGCTCGAGATCACTTTCATTTCGCGGGCCGAGTAGGGGCGGGGCAGTCTCTCCGACTTCCGCTGCGAGTGGAACCTGGCAACCACCGGATTAGCCGCCTTGCGCCGGCCCGTCATCCTCAGCCAGTCGAAAAACCAGGCGAGCGAACTGCTCGCCTTCGCGTAAGACTTCGGCCGCGTCGCCTCCAGACTGACCAGGAAGGCGGAGATCAGCTGCGGCCCCACCTTATTGAGGGAACGGATGCGCCGGCTGCGCAGGAACGAGAAGAAGGCGGCCAGATCATAGCGGAGCTGATTTCGCGCGCTCTCGGACAAATGCCTCGGCACGATCGCCTCTACAAATTCGGCGACCAGCGCCGCGAACCGGCCGAATTTCTTCTCGTCGGTCTGACGGCGCCGCCACAACGCATAATGCTCGATGCAGCAGAAGTTGCCCCTGCGCTCGGTGTTGGTAGGGATGAACTTCTTCCCACAGCAGAGGCATTTCCGGGCATGCTTGGATTTCCCATAGAAGCGGATCGTGCACATTGGTGAGCAGAGAAAGATCCGCTTGGTCTTGCCGTAGTAGCCGGCGGGCAGGCGATTGCCGCATCCGGGCTGCGCGCAGATCAGCTCGCCTTCCTCAAACCAGCGCCTGCGGGGGCCGGGTTCGGTTCGCGGCCGATTATTCCACGCTGGCTGGCCGGCCATCGAGACCTCCGTTTCCCCGCGCCTGGACGACCGAATAGGCTGTAACGAGTTCGTTCAATTGCGCAACCGGAAAGAGGCGCCGGCCGCGGATGGTGATGGGAGTGAGTTGCCGGGTGTGCACCAGCCAGTCG
>DAHVZZ010000516.1:0-3443 GCA_027323785.1 Acidobacterium sp.
CCATGCCCGCCGCCAGTCCGCTGATGATGTTGGTCGCCGGCCCCGTCGTCGAGGCAAACGCGATTCCCTGAACCGGCCTGAAGCGCGTCTCCGTATAGTACTCCGTGATCTTCACAAACAGGAATGCCGTCACAATTCCGCAGACGCCGCTGCCCAGCAGCCACCAGCGCCCCTGCAGCATGTAGTACACCGCCGCCGCGAACCCGGCCAGCGCGATCAGCGTCGTCGCATAGTAGCCCCGGTTCAGCGCGTGCATCGGCAGCTCGTCTTCCTTCGCGCGCACCAGAGCCACGCCAATCACGCTCGCCACCAGGTTGATGGCCATCACCACCAGCGGAAACAAAATCCCCTTGATCCCGAACACCGGATACAGGGCCGCGCCCAGAATCATCGCGCCCACGTTCTCCGCCGCCGTCGATTCGAAGATGTCCGCGCCGCGTCCCGCGCAGTCGCCCACGTTGTCGCCCACCAGGTCGGCAATCACCGCCGGGTTCCGCGGATCGTCCTCCGGAATCCCCGCCTCCACCTTGCCCACCAGGTCCGCGCCCACATCCGCGGCCTTCGTATAAATGCCGCCGCCCAGCTGCGCGAACAGCGCCACCAGCGATGCGCCGAATCCGAAGCCCACCAGCTCATACGGCGTCTGCTGCGGCTGGTGCAGCCCGCCGAACACCCAGAACAGCAGTCCGATGCCCAGCAGCGACAGGCCCACCACTACCAGCCCCGTCACCGCTCCGCCGCGCAGCGCCGTCTGCAGAGCCTTGCCCAGGCTCGTCCGCGCCGCCGCCGCCGTCCGGATGTTCGCCCGGATCGACACCCACATCCCCGTCTGTCCCGAAATCGCCGAGCACGCCGCTCCAATAATGAAGCTGATCACCACCTTGCCCGCGTACGGCCGCGTCGCCGGCGAAACCTCATACCCTCCGTACAGCACCGCAGCCAGGCAAATCGCGATCAGCGCGATGGTCCCGTACTGCCGCCGCATAAAGGCTTCCGCCCCCTGCCGGATCGCATTCGATATCCGCTGCATCTCCGGCGTCCCCGTGTCTGATGCCAGCACGCCTCGTGCATACACAAACGCCGCCAGCAGTCCCAGCACGCCCGTCGCCAGCGCAACCCACAGAAAAATCGCGCCGTTCATCCCGGCCGTGTTCTGGCCTCCCATGGGACTCACCCACGCGGCCATCCAGTTGAAGCACTCCATGCAACATCCTCCGATTCGTTGCTGTTTTTCATCGCGTCGGCCCCGGCCTCTTCTCCGGAGCTCCGGCAAAACCCCGCCATTCAAACATCCGGCGGAAACACTGGTCAACACCTGGCTCGCAGCCCTCGCAGACGGGCTCCGCGCCTCGCGCTATCGTCTGTCTTTTATCCCTTTCGCTTCCGTGGTTTTATATGAAGCGTGATTCACTGCGGTGGGGAATCGCCGGTGGTTTCCAGCGAATCAGGAGTGTATCCACAAAAAAATACAACTGGCAACTGCGCATTTCCTCCCCGCGCCTTTCGCGTTACTCCACCCGCGGAGAATGGTCCCTTCGCAGCATCCGCTTCTGCCCGCCGCCGCTCGTCCTTTGTAATCCGCTCCTTGACAATTAACCCGGCTGTGCCCGGACAATGGCTCTCATCATGCGCAGGCTTGCTGCAGGAATGCTCATCGGCATGGCTACCATGGCATGCGCGCAGTCCGCACCCGTCACCCGGAAGAACCTCGCCGGAATCCTCGGATTCGAAAGGCCGGGTTCAGGCAGCCTGCCTGGCGGCTGGACCGGCTATCCTCCCGGCACCGTTCAGCGGGAAAGCAGCGTCGTGCATTCCGGTCACTGGGCGGTCCGGCTGGATCGAACTCACCAGCCTGGCGGCGGCCTCAGTGCGTTGACCGCAGCCATTCCCATCGACTTCGGCGGGAAAACGATCGAACTTCGCGGCTGGCTTAAAACCCGGAATGTCTCGGGATTCGCCGGTTTGTGGATCAGGGAGGATGCAGGCCAATCCGCCGTCGAAATGGACAACATGCAAAATCGCCGCCTGCACGGAACCCACGGCTGGCGCGAATTCTCCGTCAGCGTTCCCGTGGCTGGTAATGCCGACCGTTTGTTGTTCGGCGCCCTCCTCTCCGGCACCGGTGTCGCCTGGGTCGACGGCCTGCGGTTACTCGTCGACGGCAAACCCGTCGCCGACGCACCTCCTCCCACCCGGTCGCCCTCTTCGGGCATTCCGGTCGCCACGCTCACCCCATTGCAGATCGACAATCTCTCGCTCCTCGCCCGCGTCTGGGGATTTCTCAAGTATTACGATCCCGCCGTGACCTCGGGCCACTACGACTGGGACGCCGAGCTCCTGCGGGTCATGCCCGCTGTCCTGTCTGCGCCCGGCGCTGCCGCCTCCCATGCCGCCATTTCACGCTGGATTGACAGCCTGGGGCCCATCGAGCCCTGCACCCATTGCGCCACCCTCAGCGCCACCGGCCTCGTCGTACACCCCAGCCTCGCGTGGATCCACGACACCCGGCTGCTCGGACCTTCGCTCAGTCACCAGCTGGAGATCGTCTACAAAAACCGCGTGCCCGGCCAGCAATACTATGTCGCACTTGCCCCCCAGGTCAGGAACCCCGTCTTTCTCCACGAAAAGTCATACGTCAGTATTCGTTTTCCCGATGCCGGCTATCAGCTCCTCGGCCTCTTCCGGCTGTGGAATATCGTCGAGTACTGGGCTCCCGACCGTCAGGATGTTGGCGAAAACTGGCCGGACGTGCTGCGCGCCTTCATCCCGCAGGCCGCTGAGGCGCGTTCCTGGAACGCCTGGACTCTGGTCATGATGCGCTTCATTGCCGAAATCCATGACACCCATGCCAATCTCTGGACCTCGCTCGCGCTCCGCCCGCCCACAGGCTTCTGCCGATTGCCTGTCAACCTGCGCTTCATCGGCGTCGATCCCGTCGTGTCCGGTTACACCTCGCAAAAGACAGGACCCACTTCCGGGCTTCAACCCGGCGACGTCATCCAGGCCATCGGCGGCGTCTCCGTACAGCAACTGGTGCATCGCTGGGCGCCCTTTTACGCGGATTCCAATCGCGCTGCGCAGCGCCGCGATATGGCCCGCACCCTCACCAACGGCCGCTGCGGACCCGTCCGGCTGGCCCTCCGCCGCCATGCGAAAACCATCGCCCTCACAGCACGCCGGCTCCCGATCGCGGATGCCGGCCGGGCTGCCCGGAAACAGGATCGCCCCGGCCCGGCGTTTCAGATGCTCTCGCCTCAGATCGCCTATCTCAAGCTGTCGAATGTCAAAGCGGCAGACGTGGCCCATTACATGGAGCGGGCGCAGGGAACAAAGGGACTCATCATCGATCTCCGGAATTACCCTTCGCAGTTTGTGGTTTATGCCCTCGGATCGCTGCTCGTGCGGAAGACCACGCCTTTCGCCCAGTTCACCATCGCCAGTCT
>DAHVZZ010000521.1:0-7989 GCA_027323785.1 Acidobacterium sp.
GGTGGGCGCGGCAGCGGAATGCGGAGCTGCGGGTGGATTCCATGACGGACGCCGAGCGGCTGGCGGTGCTGCGGCCTCTGGGGGCCACCTGGGTGATGCTGAGGGCGGGAACGCCTACGACGCTTCCCTGCCCTTATGCGAATTCAGTGGTGCGGGTGTGCCGCCTGCAGCCGCCATCGGCCGCGGCGGCTACTGGACGGTGAGGCCTACGCAAACGGCGCCAGCGCAACTGGCATCGGAGGACGTCGCCTGGGTGACGGTGGTTCCGTTCGTGGAGTAGGCCGAAATGATAAGGGTATAGTTGCCCGCGGCGGTGCCCGTATTGGGATCGGGTTTGTAGTGCATGTAGTTGTAGCGAGCCGCGCAGGAAGTGAGGCCCATGGTTCCGGCGCTGAGCAGCAGGATGACGCCGAGGAGGCGAATGGCACCGAAATTCCTGCGCCGGAGGGCCCCCACACCGACCAGAGCCAGGATGCCGGGGAAGACCAGCGCATAAGCCGCCCCGGAGTGGCTCAACGGGCTGCCGCTCTTTGCGGACGACGGCGAATAGATGCCGGAAGGCGCCGTGGTGGCAACCTGCATGGTGCTGACGATGGATCCGTTGGCCGGAGGCGTCACGACGGTCGGGCTGAAGGTGCAGGTGGATGCGTGGGGCAGGCCGGAACAGGAGAGGTTCACCGGCTCAGAGAAGCCGTTTTGCGACGTTACCGTGAGGCTGTAGGTGGCGTAACTCCCAGCCTTGAGGGTGACGGAAGCCGGAGCGGAGGTCACGGTGAAGCCCGGCAGGCCACTGGCAGCATCGGGCGTGAGGGCCAGACTGGCGGCGGCGGAAGAGGACGAAAAGCCGGAATTGCTCTGGTAGACAGCCGTAACGGAATGCGCCCACGCCGGCGGATTGGTGAGGTTCAGGGTAGCCGTTCCGTTATGGATGAAGACGGAACCGAGAGAGCCTTTGGACGACTCGAAGCTGACAGAGCCCTGAGTGACCGGATTGCCCTCGGCGTCCTGCACGGTTGCGGAGAGGGAGAGAACGCCGCTTTGCCGCTGTTGCGCCACGAGCTGCGTGCGGGTCGCCACCTGCGCCCGGCCCGGAGATACGGAGGCAAACCAGAGGAGGCAGGCAAGGATTCCTGAGGTGACGACAGGCCGCGGGGCGATGTGCTTCCGGAACAGCGAAATCATTCGTAAGGAACTCTCTTCAAAAAAAGCATCCGGCCCAGGAGCGGAGAGAATGGCCGACCCAGGGCTCGACCGTAACCCACTCGCTTCATCCTGCGCTGGAAAAACAATTGTATCTGAGAGAGCGGACAGGAGACAGGGCGGAGGATGGACCGGGCATTCCGCACGCGGCCGCAGGCGGAGTTAGGATTTTAGGTTGCGCATTCGCAATCCGAGGAAAAACCGATGGCATCGTCACTTTCGCAGCGTCCGCAGCTCCGGTATCTGAGCGACCAGATTGAAGAACTGAAGAAGAAGGGCACGCATTTCCGGCTGCGGGTGCTGGAGGACGCGCAGGCTCCGGTGTGCACCTACGATGGGCGGCGGGTGATTAACCTGGCTTCGAACAACTACCTGGGGCTGTGCAACCACCCGAAGCTGCGCGAGGCCGCGGAGAAGGCGGTGCGCGAGCTGGGAGTGGGTTCGGGCGCGGTGCGGACGATTGCCGGGACGATGAAGATCCACATGGAACTGGAGGAGAAAATTGCCCGCTTCAAGAATGTGGAGGCGTGCGTGGTCTTCCAGAGCGGGTTTACGGCGAATGCGGGGACGGTGTCGGCGATCCTGGGGAAAGAGGACTTCATTATCAGCGACGAGCTGAACCACGCTTCGATCATCGACGGGGCGCGGCTGTCGCGGGCGAAGATTCGGGTGTTCCGGCACAAGGATGTGGCCCATGCGGAGGAGATTCTGCGGGAAGTCGCGAACGAGCCGGGGCGAAAGCTGCTGATTACGGACGGCGTCTTCTCGATGGATGGCGATATTGGGCCGGTGGACCGGCTGGCGGACCTGGCGGAGCGGTACGGCGCGATCATGATGGTGGACGACGCGCACGCCTCCGGAGTGCTGGGGCGCAATGGGAGGGGCACGATCGACCACTTTAACTGCCACGGGCGGGTGGACATTCAGGTGGGGACGCTGTCGAAGGCGATTGGGGCCATTGGCGGCTATGTGTGCGGCTCGAAGGACCTGATCGATTATCTGTACCATCGGGCTCGGCCGTTTCTGTTCTCGACCTCACATCCTCCGTCGGTGACGGCGAGCTGCATGGCGGCGTTCGACCTGCTGGAACAGGAGCCGGAGCGGATCGAGCGGCTGTGGGAGAATACGCGCTACTTCAAGGCGGAGCTGGGCGGGCTGGGCTTCGACATTGGCGGGGTGACGACTCCGGCGAGCGAAACTCCGATCACGCCGATCATCGTGGGCGAGGGGCGGCTGGCGATGGAGTTTTCGCGGGCGCTGTTCGACGCGGGCGTGATGGCGACGGGAATCGCGTTTCCGACGGTGCCGGAGGGCAAGGCGCGCATCCGGACGATTATGACCAGCGAGCATACGCGGGAGCAGCTGGACCAGGCGCTGGAGACGCTGGAGAAGACGGCGCGGAAGCTGGGGATTCTGGGGTAGGAAGACATGCCTTTGCGCCGGTTGCTGTTGTGCATCGCGTAGCGATACACTATACAGGTGATCAGGAGCTTTCGGCACAAAGGTGTTGAGGCGTTCTTCCTGACGGGCTCAAAGGCCGGGATTCAGGCCGCTCATGCGAAGCGGCTGAGGCTGCAACTAACCCGGCTTAACGCCGCGGCAGCTCCGGGCGACATGAATTCGCCGGGGTGGCGGCTCCATGCGCTGAAAGGCGATCTGGAAGAGCACTGGTCGGTCGACGTGAGCGGAAACTGGCGGCTTACGTTCAGGTTTGAGGGCACGGACGCGGTTCTTGTCGATTATCAGGATTACCACTGAGGAGCATTTATGCGCATGCACAATCCGGCACATCCGGGAGAAATTCTGCGGGAGCACATGGGAGCGATGCCGGTGAGCAGGCTGGCCGATCATCTGGGCGTTTCGCGGGTCACGCTCTCGCGGCTGCTGAACGGTAATTCCGGAGTCTCGGCGGATATGGCGCTGCGGTTGTCCGAGGCGCTGGGAACGACACCGGAGCTGTGGCTGAATCTGCAGACACAGTACGATCTGTGGCAGGCTTCACGCGGCAGGCGGAAGAAGATCCCGAAGCTTCAGGCAGCCTGATGGACAGACCTGCGCGCGTTCCGGCGACTCCCTCGTAACGTGACAGGAACGGCGTGCGATTAAAGCAGGCCGCTGCAGGCGGTGAGGACAACGCCGGCCCAGAAGAAATCCATGCGGCCGTGAGCGACGGCTCCGAAGATGATGAGGGCCACGCCGAAGGCGCGGGCATAGCGGCGAACGGGGTCGCCGCAAACGTGGTAGCGGGTCTCGTAATAGTCGATCCAGGGATTCATGCTGCTCATAAAGCTCCTCCTGACAGAATCAGGATCGCGCAGGGGCGGCGAGGGCGGCAGTGGGGTTCGTCAGCAATCGGAGATGACAAATGTCAGGCCGGGGGAGCCGATCCTTATACTGAAGGCAGGAGATTGCCTTGCAGCACTTGCAGCGCATTGTGGAGAAGACGCGCGCCGATCTTGCAGCGCGGCGTGAGCGCGTTCCGGTGGCCGAACTGGAGCGGCGGGCGGCGGAGCATACGCCGCGCGGTTTTGCGCGTGCGCTGCGGGAGAAGGCCGCCGCGGGTCCGGCGGTGATTGCGGAGCTGAAGAAGGCCTCGCCGTCGAAGGGGCTGATCCGGGCGGATTTCGAGCCGGCGGCGCTGGCGCGGGAACTGGCCGAGGCGGGCGCGGCGGCGCTGAGCGTGCTGACGGACGAGCCGTTTTTCCAGGGCAGTCTGCGCAACCTGGAGCTGGCGTCGGACGCGACCGAGAGTACGGCGATTCCCTGCCTGCGCAAGGACTTTATGGTGGACGCGTACCAGATCGCGGAAGCGCGGGCGCATCGGGCGGACGCGATTCTGCTCATTGCGGCGGCTTTGTCCGACGCGGAGCTGGAACGGCTGACGCAGGCGGCCCACGCGTGGGAACTGGACGTGCTGTGCGAGGTCCACACGGCGGAGGAGCTAACGCGGGTGAAGGGTCTGGGCTGCGACGCGTACGGCGTGAACAACCGCGATCTGCGGAGCTTCGAGGTGCGGCTGGAGACTTCGCTGGCGCTGGCGGACGAGCTGCCGCGGGGAGCGGTGAAGGTGGCGGAAAGCGGCATCCATACAGCAGCGGATCTGATGCGGCTGCGGGCGGCGGGATTCCACGCGTTCCTGATCGGGGAGTCGCTGATGCGGCAGGCGAGCCCGGGAGCCGCGCTGGGTGAACTGCTGCGAGCCTCAACGGAAGCTCTGGCCGGGATTGCGGGCGCGACATGTGGATAAAAATCTGCGGAACGACAAACCTGGAGGACGCGCTGCTGGCGGCCGACGCCGGGGCGGACGCGGTGGGCTTTGTATTCGCGCGGAGCCCGCGGCAGGTGACGGCGGGGCAGGTGGCGCAGTTCGCGCCGGAACTGCCGAAGACGCTGCTGAAGATCGGGGTTTTCAGCACACAGGATTTCGATGAAATTGTATTTTCACTGCAGACGGCGGGACTGAACGGGGTCCAGCTGCACGGCGAGCTGGATTTTCTGCTGGCGGACAGGCTGCGGGCGCAGTTTGGCCCGGAGTTCATCGTGCTGCAGACGCTGCACTGGAATGTGGACGGCGATCCGGGGCGCGCCGAGAAGCGGCTGCGCGACGAGCTGCGTTCGGTGGTCCGGCATGGAGGGATCGGCGGCGTTCTGGTGGATGCGAGGACGGCCGCCGCCTCCGGCGGCACAGGCAGAATCTTCGACTGGGAGCACGCGCAGGAGGCGCTCTCGGTGGAAGCGGGCGATCTGCGGCTGGTGGTCGCGGGAGGGCTGACTGCGGAGAATGTGGGGGAGGCGATCCGGACGCTGCGGCCGTGGGGCGTGGACGCGGTGACCGGCGTGGAGCTGCGGCCGGGGAAAAAGGATCCGGCCAGGGTGCGGGCGTTCGTCCATGCCGCACGGGGAGCGGTGACGTCGGCGGACAAGTCCGGGAGCCACAAACCGGCGGGCAGTGCGCTCAGCATGTAAGCTGGAAGTATGGCAGCCACAATCACAGATTCCGCGGCCGGACGCTTCGGCGCCTACGGCGGACGCTACGTTCCCGAGACGCTGGTGGCGGCGCTGGACGAGCTGGAGCACGCATACGCCGAAGCGCAGGCCGATCCCGCATTCCATGCGAAGCTGGACGCGCTGCTGCGGGATTACGCCGGCCGTCCGACGCCGCTGTATTTCGCGTCGCGTCTGACGGAAGCTCTGGGCGGGGCGAAGATTTACCTGAAGCGCGAAGACCTGCTGCACACCGGCGCGCACAAGATCAACAACTGTCTGGGCCAGGCGCTGCTGGCCGTTCGGATGGGCAAGAAGCGCATCATTGCGGAGACCGGCGCTGGGCAGCACGGCGTGGCGACGGCCACGGTCTGCGCGCTGTTCGGCCTGGAGTGCGTGGTCTACATGGGCGAAGAGGACATGCGGCGGCAGGAGCTGAACGTCTACCGCATGCGGATGCTGGGCGCGGAAGTGCGCGGCGTCTCCTCGGGCTCGAAGACGCTGAAGGACGCGATCAACGAGGCGATGCGGGACTGGGTGACGAACGTCCGGACGACGCATTACCTGCTGGGCAGCGTGCTGGGCGCGCATCCTTACCCGACCATGGTGCGGGATTTCCATCGGGTGATCAGCCGCGAGGCGCGGCAGCAGATTCTGGAGAAGGAGGGCCGGCTGCCTTCGGCGGTGATTGCCTGCGTGGGCGGCGGGTCGAACGCGATCGGAGCGTTCTTCGAGTTCATTCCGGATCGGGAAGTGCGCCTGATCGGCGTGGAGGCCGGCGGACGCAGCTTTGCGCTGGGTGAGCACGCGGCACGGTTCAGCGGCGGAGCGCCGGGCGTGCTGCAGGGAACGTATTCGTACGTGCTGCAGGACGAGGACGGGCAGATCGCGCTGACGCACTCGGTGTCCGCCGGACTGGATTACGCCTCGATTGGGCCGGAGCATGCGGCGCTGCACGATGCCGGCCGGGCGGAGTACACGTCCGCCACGGACGAGGCGGCGCTGGCAGCCGCGCTGAGGCTGGCGCGGACGGAGGGCATCATTCCGGCGCTGGAGAGCGCGCACGCGGTGGCGGAATGCATCCGCCTGGCCCCGACGATGAGCGCGCATGAAATACTGATGGTGAATGTATCCGGACGCGGCGACAAGGATATGGGAATCCTGGGGCGCGAGCTGAAGCTGGCCGGAGCCTAGAGAGACATGGCACTTCGATTCGACCGCAAACCTGGGCTGGTGGCCTACCTGACGGTGGGCGATCCCGATCTCGCCACCTCGCAGAAGATTGCGCTGGCGGCGATTGACGCGGGCGCCGACGTGCTGGAGCTGGGCGTGCCGTTCAGCGATCCGCTGGCGGACGGGCCGGTGATCCAGCGGGCCAGCGAGCGTGCAGTGGCCAATGGAACGCGGCTGAAGGACGTGCTGACGCTGGCCGGCGAGCTGCGGCGGCAGCGACCGGCGGCCGGCCTGGTGATTTTCTCCTACTACAATCCGATTCTGCGGTTCGGGCTGGAGGCATTCTGTGCGGCGGCGGCAAAGGCCGGCGTGGACGGCGTGCTGGTGACGGACATGATTGTAGAAGAGGCCGGCGAGTACCTGGAGGTGCTGCGGCGGCACGGGCTGGCTCCCATTTTTCTGGCGGCTCCGACGAGCCCGGACGAGCGGCTGGAGCGAATTGCGGCGGTGTCCGACGGATTTGTCTATGCGATTTCGCGGGTGGGCATTACCGGGACGCGCACGGCTCTGGAGAGCGACGCCGAGCAGCTGGTGAAACGGCTGCGGCGCTATACGAAGCTGCCGATCGCGGTGGGCTTTGGGATTTCGAATGCCGAGCACTTTGCCGCGGTGGGCGAGTTTGCCGATGCGGCGGTGGTGGGCAGCGCGCTGGTGGCGACGATCGAGCGGGCGGGAAGCGAAGAAGCGCCCAGCTCGATCGCACGATTTATCGAGGGCCTGCTGGGTGGGATCCGAGAACCCGCCGCGCCGGCCCGCTAAAATCCCTCGTATACGGAAGAACTGAGCGGAAAAAATGCCATGCTCCGGCGGTCCCAGCCGCGCGGAGGACAAGGAAATCCATGGATATCGAAGACTGGCGGCGCAAAATCGACGAACTGGATCGGCAGATTATCGCCCTGATCAGCGAGCGCGCCGCGGCCGCGCAGGCCATCGGACGGCTGAAACGCGCGACTTCCCTGCCCGTGTACGAGCCCAACCGCGAGCGCGTGATTTTCGACAACGTGCGCGCGCATAATCCCGGACCGCTGCCGGATGCCGAACTGGTGCACATCTACGAGCGCATTATCGATGTGATGCGGGCGCTGCAGCGGAACGAACTGGCGTCGAGCCGCGGCACACCGGCCGAAGGCGCGACGCGGAACGAGACAGGACAAAACAAATGATCGTGGCAATGCTGGAAAAAGCGACGGAAGAGGAGATTCAGGCCGTCGTCGAACGCATGATGGAAACCGGTTTCAACGTGCACCGCACAACCGGGACGACGCAGACGATTCTGGCGGGGGTGGGAACACCGGGGGCTTTCGACCACAAGGATTTCGAGGTGCTGGCTGGTGTGGCTGAGGTGATCCGCATCTCGTCGCCCTACAAGCTGGCGGGGCGCAGCTTCCGGCCGGAAGGCACGGTGGTTCGATTCCCGAACGGGGTCGAAGTGGGCGGCAGCGAGGTTGCGGTGATGGCCGGCCCGTGCTCGGTGGAGAGCCGGGAGCAGATCTTCTCCGCGGCCTCCATGGTGAAGGCGGCGGGAGCGAAGTTCCTGCGGGGCGGCGCGTTCAAGCCGCGCAGCTCGCCGTA
>DAHVZZ010000533.1:0-3940 GCA_027323785.1 Acidobacterium sp.
GGACGGCTGGTCAGCAGCGCCAGCACCGCCGCCAGCGGCATCTTGTGCCGCACATGCAGAATGGAAATCGCCAGCCCCAGCGCCGTTTCCAGCCCCGTAATCCCGTTCGGCGCGCGCTCGAACTCCTGCTCCTTCTCGTGCGCCGCATGCGGTGCGTGATCGGTCGCAATGGCGTCGATGGTCCCGTCCAGCAGCCCTTCGATCATGGCCGCCCGGTCAGCTTCCGCCCGCAGTGGCGGATTCATCTTCGCGTGCGTGTCGTACAGCCCAATCCGCTCTTCCGTCAGCGCAAAATGATGCGGCGTCACCTCGCACGTCACGTGCAAACCTTCGCGCCGCGCCGCGCGCACCGCATCCAGCGCCTTCTTCGTCGAGAGATGCGCGACGTGCAGATGCGCGTTCTTCACCTTCCGCAGCAGCGCTATGTCACGCTCGATCAGCCCCGATTCCGCTTCCACAGTCATCCCGCGAAGCCCCAGCCGCAGCGCCAGCGCTCCGGCATTCATGGAACAGCCGCCCGTCAGCCGTGTGTCCTCCGCGTGCTGGATCACCGGCAGCCCCACCCGCGCCGCCGCCTGCAGCGTCTGCAGCATAATCTCGTCGCCCAGAATCGGCTTCCCGTCGTCGGTGACGCCCACCACGCCCGCATCCTTCAGCGCCGCGTAGTCGTTCAGCACCTCGCCCATCGAGCCGCGCGTCGCCGCTCCGATCGGATGCACCCGGATCGCCGCGCCCCGCTCCGGAGCCAGCATCCAGCGCGTAATCTCCGGCGAGTCGTTCACCGGGATGGTGTTCGGCATGGCGCAAACCGTCGTGAATCCGCCCGCCGCGGCCGCCGCCGTGCCCGTCGCAATCGTCTCCTTGTATCCCTGGCCAGGCTCGCGCAGATGCACATGAATATCGATCAGCCCCGGAGCCACCACCAGCCCCTTCGCGTCCACCACGTCCGCTTTGGCGCCCTTGATTTTGCCCGGCTTGTCGATAGCCGCGATCTTTCCGTCGCGCACCAGCACATCGCGCTCGGCGTCCAGCCGGCTTGCGGCATCCACCACCCGTCCCCGGCGAATCAGAAGATCGTTCATCGGCCGCCTGCCTTCCTGTTGTCCAGCGCGCGCGCCAGCAGCGCCATGCGGATCGGCACCCCGTTGCTCACCTGCCGCGCAATCGCCGACTGCGGTCCGTCCGCGACTTCGCTGTCGATTTCCATTCCCCGGATAATCGGGCCCGGATGCAGAATATGCGCCTTCGGCGCGTACGCCGCGACCCGTTCCGCGTTGGCCTGGTAGCGCCGCCGGTAATCGTCCAGATCGACCTGCAGCCCCGCCAGCCGCTCCGCCTGAATCCGCAGCATCATCACGATTTCCGACTGACGCAGCGCCGCCTCGAAATTCCGTTCGATCGTGATCCCCGGACCGATCTCCGCCGACATCTCCGGCAGCAGCTCCGGCGGCCCGCACAGAATCAGCCGCGCCCCCAGCCGTGGCAGCAGCAGCGCGTTCGACCGCGCCACCCGGCTGTGCCGAATGTCTCCGCAGATCGTCACCGTGATCCCGCGCAGCGTTTTTTCAGAAAGCGACCCGGAGCGAATGCCCAGCAGCTGCATCATCGTCCGCAAGTCCAGCAGCGCCTGCGAAGGATGCTCGGCCATCCCGTCGCCCGCATTCAGCACCGGCAGTCCCGTAGCCCGCGCCAGCAGATACGGCGCGCCCGAATAGGGGCTGCGCAGAATGATGCATTCCGCTCCCAGCGCCTTCAGCGTAATGCCCGTGTCCTTCAGCGATTCGCCTTTTTCGATGCTCGACGAAAGCGAGCTCACCAGCGTCGTGTCCGCGCCCAGCGCCTTGGCCGCCAGCTCGAACGAAGTCCGCGTCCGCGTGCTCGCCTCGTAAAACAGCAGCGCAACGCGGCGTTTCAGCAACCGCTTCATCCGGCGCAGCGGATCTTCCTGCTCCAGTGCATCGGCCGACTGCAGAATCCGCCGGACTTCCGAAACCGAAAAATCGGACGAGGAGATTGCCGAAAGCGGATGAATGGGTTGCTGAAAAAGAATTGAACTGGAAGGATTTTGCGATTTGCCGGTTGCGGCTCTGGTCTGCGCCATCTCCTCGCTTCTTTCTTCTCCCGTGCTGCCGGACTGCATCAGCCGAACCGGCGTCTGTACCGTACCGCTAAATCCGCTCCACCAGCACTACCTGCTCATCGTCGTCTATCTCGCGCAGCTTCACCTCGATAATCTCCCGCTGCGAGGTGGGAACAGACCGCCCGACGAATGTCGCATCGATGGGCAGCTCGCGGTGCCCCCGATCGATCAGCACCAGCAGCTGCACCCTCCGCGGCCGTCCCTGCGCGAACAGCGCATCCAGCGCCGCCCGCACGGTGCGGCCCGTATACAAAACATCGTCCACCAGAATAATGTCGCGGCCGGTAACGTCGAATCCCAGCGAGCCCGGCGCCACGACGGGACGCACATCGCGCGTGGAAAGATCGTCGCGATAAAAGCTGATGTCCAGTACGCCCGTGTCCACCGGATGCTTCTCGATCGCGCCGATCAGCGCGCCCAGCCGCTCGGCCAGCGGCGCTCCGCGGCGCTTGATCCCGACCAGTCCGATCGTCTCCGCGCCATTGTTCTTTTCGATGATTTGGTGGGCCAGCCGAACCAGCGTGCGCTCGATCTCCGAGGCCGACATGATCCGGCCCTTTTCACGCAGCGGGGGCGGGGGTGTGTGATTGGAATCTGACATAAGGTTCAAGGCGATGATACGAGTCCGCGCCCTGTGCCGCAAGAGTATGAGGCGAGCCGCATGCGCCCGCTTCCGCTCTACAGGCTTCGCTGCACGCGGCTGCGCGTCGACTGGATCCATCCGCCAATCGCCCCGCCAATGGCCGCGAAAACCAGAATCCCCACCGCCATCATCCCCGCGGTCGAAAGCTGCAGCGCCGCATGGCCTTCCGGCGACAGCAGAAAGGCCGTCACCGCCTTCACCGCGTGCGCCATCTCCGGCGGCTGCGGTCCCTGCTGCGCATTCGCCTTCATCCAGTAATCCACGCCCTGCTGCGCCGCCAGCTGGAACTCCCGGTCAATGGCGCCGCCGTGGTGCAGCACGTACCGCTCCACCACCATCCTCAGGGCATAGGCCGTGGTGGCAAACAGCGCCGTCAGAACCCCAAGAATCGCGCCAACGCGCCATCCCACCCGTCCGTCGGCAACAACCGCCCCGTTGCGGCGGTACAGGGCCATCGTCACAAAGCCGCCCGCCACCACCACCAGCGTGCTCATGCCGGCAAATGCCGAGAGCAGCCCGACCGGCACAGCCACAATGGCTGCGGCTGTCATGGCCGCACGCCACTGGACCGACCGCGGGTCGTTTCCGAAGCGCGCCACAGCGGGCTGCTGCGCTCCCACCTCCTGTGCCTCCACCACTAACTGCGGCACACCGCAGTGCGGACAAAAGGCATCCTCTTCACGAAGTGAGTTTCCGCATCGAAGACACAGGCGCTCCATATCCTGACCCTATCGCACGCGCGCCCTCCGCGCAACGCGCTGCCGCACACTCGGTTTGAGAATCTCGCATCGCCGCCCTGTCGGCGGAAGCTCTGCTGCGTCAGTCGGTCCTGAAGCCCTTGTGCACCGACTCCGGCAGTCGCAGATCAATCAGCGAAAAGCTCGTGCCGCCGTCCCGCTTCCCGAAGGCAACAATATGCTGATGGTGTTTCGATCCGGCCAGCAGCGTCAGGCTCCGTTTGTCCGGCATGCCATTCACCCTGACGTT
This sequence comes from Acidobacterium sp., assembly GCA_027323785.1. Classification (GTDB taxonomy): domain Bacteria; phylum Acidobacteriota; class Terriglobia; order Terriglobales; family Acidobacteriaceae; genus Palsa-343. Next base: position 3,771 of record DAHVZZ010000533.1, read on the forward strand.
GTGATCTCCGGCCTCGCCGCATTTCAGCCCTTCGCTGGTCACCGTCGGCGAGCCCACCGCGCGCCGCCCTTTGCACTCCAGCACATCGCCGAACTGCCCCATGGCCTTCTTATAAAAAGCCAGCACTTTCTCCTGCGAATCCGCCGTCTGGTACTGGACCACCTTCACCC
>DAHVZZ010000129.1:0-4459 GCA_027323785.1 Acidobacterium sp.
TCCCGAGCATTCACAAGGAAACCAGCGTCAGCTCGCTCTTCAGCTGACGTGACCTGGAAAGAGGATCGCCGGGGCCTGGCCCCGTCGGTTCTGCGACGTTAACCGCGAGCAATCGCAAAGGGAGTGGAAAAGCGGATCAACCGGGACATCGCCCGTAGCCCGCCATTCCATGCCCGAAGGGAAAAGGAAATGATCACTCAGGAAATCGTCAGCGCAGTGCCCCGCGAGGGCAAGTTCAACAAAAATGCCGCCCGCCGCGTGCGCGCAAAGGGCAAGATCCCGGCCGTCGTTTACGGCGCCGCGGAGCCGGCCGTTGCCGTTGAAGTCGACCCCAAACAGATTCAGCGCATTCTCCACTCGGAAACCGGACACAACTCCATCTTCGACCTGGAGATTGCCGGCGCCGGCGCTAAAGCCAAGGCCATGATCGTCGACTGGCAGTATGAGCCGCTCAAGGGTCACCTGATCCACATCGACCTCAAGCGCATTGCGCTCGACAAGCCGATCCGCGTCGAGGTGCCCATCCATCTCAACGGCCTCGCTTTCGGCGTCAGGACGCAGGGCGGCATCCTCGATCAGACCCTCCGCGAAGTCGAAATCGAGTGCCTCCCCGGCGATATCCCCAACGCCATCGAGGTGGATGTCACGGAACTCGCCTTTGGAACGGTTCTGCGCGTCTCCGATCTGCCCCACGGCGGCAGCCTCCGCTTCCTGACTGCGGAAGATACGCCCGTGGCCCACATCACCGCGGTGAAGGAAGAAGCAGCGCCCACCGCTGAAGCTACGGCTGCCGCCGGTGCGGCGGAGCCCGAAGTGGCTAAGAAGGGCAAGCAGGAAGCCGAAGCCCCAACGGGTGGAAAGAAGTAAGTGGCCAATGAAGGCGGCGCATTCCTGGTGGTCGGACTGGGCAATCCCGGAATCGAGTACCAGTTCACGCCGCACAACGCGGGCTTTCTGGCGATCGACCGCATCGCCGACGATCATGGCGTGGCAGTGTCCAACCGGCGCTGCCGCGCTCTTACAGCGAAGGTTCGAATCGGCGGCCGCGAGGTGATTCTCGCCAAGCCGGAAACCTTCATGAATTTGAGCGGGCTCTCTGTCGGGGCTTTGGTCGAGGAGTTCCATGCCGACCCCACCCGGGACCTGCTGGTGTTGTACGACGAGCTGGATCTGCCTCTGGGCGCGGTGCGTGTTCGCGAGCGGGGCAGTCCGGCAGGCCACAATGGCGCGCGCTCCATCTCGGGGGCTCTGAATACCAGCGACTGGGCGCGTATCCGGATTGGCGTGGGACCGGCAACAGACTCCCGCGAGGAGCGCTTTCGGCGGGGTAAGGATTATCTGCTGACGCCGATGAACAAAAGGGATCTGACGGCGCTCGATCAGGTCCTCGACCGGACGGCTCGTGCCGTCGAAACGGTGGTCACCGTGGGAATCGGCGCCGCCATGAACGAATTCAACCGCCGGGATCCGGAAACCACCGGGAATGGCTCGACGGAGCAGTAACGAAGGAAGCGAAATTCTGAATGCCGGACCCAACGGTTCCGGAGGGAAAGAGAAGCTGAAGATGCAGCGTTTTTACGAAGTGATGTTTATCGTCCGTCCCGATATCGCGGACGAGGATCTGGACAAGCTCATTGCCGGGTTCGAGCAAACCGTAACCTCGGGCGGCGGAAACGTCCGCTCCACCGAAAAAATGGGCCGGCGCAAGCTCGCCTACGTTGTCCGCAAATGCTCGGAAGGCAACTACATCCTCATGACCGTTGACGCCGATGGCGCACTGGTCGCCGAGCTGGAGCGCCGCCTGCGCGTCTCCGAGCCGGTCATCAAGTTCATCACCGTCCGCATGGATGAGGAAGAGAAGCGCATCGGGAAGATCAAGGCGATTCGCGCCACGCGCAAAAAGCTCAGCGCCATCCCGGCCGAACCCACTCCGGTTGCCGCCGAAGCCGCTCCTGCTCCGGCTGCTGCCGAAGCGGCTCCCGCTCCCGAGGAAGCTGAGGCTGCTCCCGCGGAATCCGCTACCCCGGCCGGCGCCTGATCGCGCCCGCCTGACCCAGGATTTGACTGATTGGCCGAAGCCCCAGTGGCGGATGGCCGGAGGAAATAAATATGGCTGACGAAACAAACACTCCTACTTCCAGGCCGGATGGCCCGGCTCCCCGCACCGGCGGACGCCCTTCCGGCGGTCCCGGCGGGCGCAAGTTCTTCCGCCGCAAGAAGGTCTGCAAGTTCTGCACCGAGAAGATTGACGCCGTCTCCTATCGCGATGTCCGTCTGCTCCAGGGTTTCGTGGCGGAACGCGGCAAGATCGTTCCCCGCAGGCTCACTGGCGTTTGCACCACCCACCAGCGGCGGCTCACCAGGGCCATCAAGCAGGCGCGCAATATCGCTCTGCTGCCCTTTGCCGCGCGGTACTAGATTCTTAACGGACCAGTGCCGGATTGCGCCGGGACCTGCGGCTCACCGCTTCGCGCCTGAGCCCTTAGCCTCCGCACTCCGTGCCTGTTCTTCAGGAGATTGAGTCAATGGAAGTCATTCTGAAAGAAGACGTATCCAACCTCGGCCATCGCGGCGACGTGGTCAAAGTCGCCGACGGCTATGGCCGCAACTACCTGCTGCCCCAGAAGCTCGCCATGGAGGCCACCGCCGCCAACAAGGCTGTCATCGAGCAGATGAAGGCTTCCGCCCTGCGCCGCTCCGCAAAGGAAAAGGCCGAGGCCGAGCAGCTGGTCGCCCAGCTCAACGCCGTCGCCCTCGTCTTCGAGCGCCGCGTCGGCGAAAACGACCACCTCTTCGGCTCCGTCACCTCCTCGGATATCGCCCAGGCCCTCGCCGCAAAGGGATTCGAGATCGACCGCCGCAAGGTGCATCTGGATGAGCCGCTGAAGTCCACCGGCGAATTCCACATCCCGGTCAAGCTCCATCGCGAAGTCACCGCCCACATCGCCGTGACCGTCAAAGGCGAGGAAGCCCAGACCGCGGCCGAATAACCCACGGGTTGCCGGAGTTGTCACTGCACAGCTCCGGCAGATTCGCGCGCCAATGAGAAGATGATGTCAGAGGGTATTTCCAGCCCATGCTGAAGGCCATCTCATCTCACGTCTTCCTCACCCACCGCCTCCATCCCGGATTACTGGATGTTTTCGCCCGGGCCGGCGCCCAGGGCGTTGAGTTGTTTGCCGCCCGCCAGCACTTCGACTACACCAGCCGCGCCCACGTCCAGGAGCTCGCCGAATGGTTCCGCTCGGCGCCGGTCGAGCCCTTCTCCATGCACGCCCCGCTGTTCCCCGACCTGGAAATGGGCCGCGGAGGCGCTCCCGCCGTCAACCTCATCCATCCGGAAAAATCCCGGCGCATCGCCGCCATGGACGAGATCAAGCGCGCCCTCGAAGTCGCCGAGCAAATTCCCCTGCGCCATCTCATCGTCCACCTCGGCGAGCGCGACGATCAGTGGAACGCCCGCGCCCTCGAGCACTCCATCACCGCGCTGGAGCACCTGCGCGCCTTCGCCAGCCCCCTCGGCGTCAAACTCCTCGTCGAGAACCTTGAAGGCGAAGTCGCCACCCCCGCGCACCTCATCGAAATCCTCACCGCCGGCCATCTCACCGACATTGGCGTCTGCCTCGACGTCGGCCACGCCCATCTCGGCGAAGGCGTCCCCGCCGCGCTCCAGACACTCAAAGATCGCCTCCGCTCCTCGCACCTCCATGACAACCGCGGCGACAAGGACACCCACCTCTGGCCCGGCGACGGCGTCATCGCCTGGGACGAGACCCTCTCCGGCCTCATGGCCGCGCCGCAGACGCCCGCCGGCGTCCTTGAAATCCACTACGCCCTCGGCGAAACTCCGGAGACCGTCGCCGAAAAGGCGCAACAATTCTTTGCACGCCTCTCGCAAATCAGCTAACGGGACAACGTCATGAACGAATCGGAAGCCGCACCCACCACCGCCCAGCCGCCCGTCTCTCCCATCGCCCGCATCGGCGAGCACGACGGCCAGCGCGTCACCCTCCAGGGCTGGCTCTACAACCTCCGCGAGAGCGGCAAGCTGCTCTTTCCCATCTTCCGCGACGGCAGCGGAACCATCCAGGGCATCGTCCCCAAAGCCGCCGTCCCGCCCGAAGTCTTCGACCGCATCAAGGGCCTCACCCAGGAATCCTCCGTCATCGTCACCGGCAAAGTCCGGGCCGATAAACGTGCCCCAGGCGGTTACGAACTCGACGTCGAGGACCTGCAGATCGTCCAGCGCGTCCCCGAGGAAGACCCCTTCCCCATCTCCCTCAAGGAACACGGCGCCGACTTCCTCATGGAGCACCGCCACCTCTGGATGCGCACCCCGCGCCAGGCAGCCATCCTCCGCATCCGTGCTGAAATCGTCAAAGCCGCCCGCGACTTCCTCGACGACAACGGCTTCACCCTCACCGACCCGCCCATCCTCACCCCCGCCGCCTGCGAAGGC
>DAHVZZ010000548.1:0-5456 GCA_027323785.1 Acidobacterium sp.
CCGCTGGAAACGGGTCAACAGAGGTTCCATCCACGGCCGATCTTCCTCTGAAAACGTAATTCGCTTCATAATGCGCCCGGTGCCCGGACGCCCTAGCGATGGATTGCGCGTGGGTGCCAGGAAGCCATAGGAAACTGCAAGATCGGCTTCTGCCGAACCGCTTTCATTCTTGGGAAACTCGGCCATTTGAAGCTCCCAGCCCTCAAAGACATGTATTGCTGTGAGGTACAAGACAAGAGCGTCCGTCGGATCATTATCAGGTGCCATGATGTAGTCGAGGAGATCCCCGAGTACATCGCTCGAGCAATGTTGGATCCTCCCTTTCGGTGTGAATGAAGGCGCATTCACAGGATTGGTGGTGATCAAACGGTTCAGTACTGCCCACTCAAAGAACATAAAGATTCCTGAACGAGTTTTATTGATGGTGTATGGGCTCCGCCTCGGCATCTGATCAAATGGTCCTTCTGAGCCGCACGTGGTACAGATTGCAGCACCGGTGAGGTCCGGTGCTGCTGACCCACCACAGCGGCAGCGCTCTTCCCAGAACGTCTCGCGCAAGTAGCGATTGATGTTCTCTCCGTTCAGCGAGAGTATTGAGTTTACCCCTTTCTCATCGCTCCACCGCCACAAGGAATTCACCGTTTCCACCTGAGCGATTGCATGCCTATAAGTCGTCTTCCGATCGAGACTCCACTGTGCGAATTTACCGACGTAATCCCTCCCTTCTTCCGGGGCGTCCGCGATCCGCTTTGCCAGGCAGCAGCGAAGTTGATGTTCTCTTCTGCTTTCGATCTTGCCCTCATTCGCCAGCAGATGACCGAGACTGAGCAGGCAGGAGCGGATACTATTGGCAGCACGGGACCCTGTGGGTATGGCTTCGAGCATTTCGTCGATCGCGCTCCAGGTCAATGGAAATGGCAGGGCGTGCAGCTGCAAGTATTCGCCGAAGTGGATAATTCGTGCGACGTAATCGTATTGCTTTGTCTTTTCGGGAGAGATGGCCTGAAGCAGCGTTTCGAAGGCTGCCTGACTGCTCGGATACGCCGAGTGGAAGTTCCGGACAAATTTGCGAAGCAGACCGGGCGCACTTTGATCCATTGCGCATTGCGCGCAGAGGCTGCGGGATTTGATTCTGATCATCCCGTATTTCCCGCATCCTGTGCATTCCCTGTACTCGGCGAGTTCCAGACGCGAACACATCTGGCAGATGTCGCGGCCTTTACGCGTAGCAGGCTTCATCTTGGAACAGACCGAACACTTGATGAGCCTGGCTTCCTTTCTGCGTCTGGCGGAAGTCTTCAACGACCTCACGCACTCTTTGCACAGATTGCGCTCTGGATCAGTGATGCGCTTCAATTTTTCACAATGAGCGCAGGACCGCAGCGGCCGGGCACTGGCGATTCCTTCCCGCCAGGCCAGCAACATGCGCTTGCCTGTGTCCCTGAACTCCGGAAGCTCGGCCATCTTCTCCCGGACAGCAGGAACGGTATCGGCCACCGCATCGCTGATCCGTTCGAGCATTTGCGACTGCTCCCGGAGGGGAATACTGAACGTGGCGGCGATGAACTTTGACAGGTTTTTCCCGGGTGTCCATGTCTTCCTGCCGCCGAAGGCTATGCCGGGAGGGTTGTGCTGGTAAGCTGCGTAGACGCTCGTGGTGAGAAAGTCGTAGGCGGGCGAGAGATGCACATCGGCCCGCGACGTGTACAGCAAGGCGATGTTTTTCGAATGGCAGTCCGCGTTGCGCAGAGCGTAAGTCAGCAGGAGGATGGCGGCGAGACGCTGGAAGGTTTCATATTGGCGATTGCCGGGCACGTGATCCCGGACGGCACGCGCGATGCGTTCCCAGGTCGTCTCGTACTTCTGCGCCGGGCGCAGGCCCAGCAGGGCACAGAAGTCCTCCATGCCCCACTGAGGCTGGCCCTCGCTGTTCACGTCGAACCGATGGACAACCAGTGCATTGCCGTCCCGCGAGACTTCTGTCTTCGCGCTGGGAAGCACCTTCCCGAGAACCTGCATACAGAGGTACTCATTCAGCGCCGCAAAGGGCAGTCTGCCCGAAGACCCTTTGATGATGTGCCGCCGCGTCAGCAGGGTCGCTTTCTGATGCCGGCCAAGTCGCTGGCCGGCCCCGGCGGCCTTCTGCGGAGATTCTTCCTGAGCGTCCAGAAACTTCGGGAGCACGCCGGAGACGCCACTGGTCGCATGCTGCCGTACCAACTCGGCAAAGGCCTCCTCGGAATTGTCGCCCTGCAGCAGGTCGGCTACCTCGATGGGCCGGGCGGGTTCTTCCAGCTGCGCCCCAGCAGCAGCCACCTGGATGCGTCCGACCATGTTTCTGCCCACGACTGAAAGAAGAGCCAGTGGACTTGCGCCGATATGGGGGCCGAATTGTTCCTGGAGCACCTGCAGGAGGTAGCCTTCCGGGAGATTCATCTGGAAGATGGGAGGGAGCTGGTCATCCCAGACCCAGGATTCGGTCCGCACCGGCATGGTCAGCGAGACGAAATCGTCCGCCGGTGCGTTCGGAACATAGGTCAGCACGCTTTTGAAGTCGCCAACCGACTCGAGCACCGCCACCTCACGGCCCAGGACATAGACGGAGAGCTTCATGCACCGCCCCGTTCGCGTCTGAGTTCATCGAGAGAGCCGGACATGCCGCTCTTCACGAAGCTCACTTCCATGCCCAGGACGGCCAGGACGGCAAGAAGCTTTCGGGAGCCGAATTCCGCCACCTGCCCGCGCTCAAAGCGCAGGAGAGATTCCGGCGTGATTCCGGCCTGGGCGGCAACGTCTTTCTGCTTCAGCCGCAGCTCCCGCCGCGCGGCCCCCACGGCTTCACCGAGTTCCTGGAGAGTCTTCATGCTTGACATATATATCAACAGATGAAAATGTCAAGGAAATACTTGACGTACACATCAAGCGCGTCTGCGACAGGATCGTGAAGAGACAAGCTCCAGCGGCTGCTGGCCCGTGGAGAACAAAAGGCGAATCGCGCGCTAGACTATCGCCATGGGTGGTGAACGGTCTTCCTCAGTTCGCATGCGACTGGCCGGCAAAGTCTGCGCGCTGTGCCGGAATCCACTGCCCGCTCCCCATGTGCCGGGCGAACAGCTCTGCGTCCGCTGCGCTGAGAAAAAGAAGCCGCCTCATCGTGTGTACATGTCGTTTCAGACCCAGAGCGGTTGGCACTGCCAGTTTCTGGAAGAGGATCTGAAGACGCCCATTCCGGTTCAGCTCAATCTCGTTCGTCAGGAGAAGCTGTTCGAGATCGCCGAGCGTGGCGGATACCGGCTCAATCTCGAAGGACATCAGGCCATTCTGCGCGCCATCGACATGGGCCGCGGCGGCATCTGGCTGGAACTGACCGAGGAGCAATATCGGCGGCTCAAGCGGGAGCGGTGACCCGATGGAAGCTCTCAGTGCGGCCCAACTCCGGCAGGAGATCAGCGCCCGGAATCAGTCACGTGGCCAGCACCATAACCATGAGGTTTCGTGGGGGCCGTCGGCCAGCGTCATCTTTGAGGATACTGACGGTCTTCACGGCAATTTCCTGCCGGCATCCTGGGACCGGATCCGCAGCCATCCTGACTGGCACAGGCGATTAACGAAGCGCTACACCGCAGACCGATTTATCCCCCGCGCGCAGGACCGCAAGCGCTTTGAGCTCGACTGTGCCACCAGTTCAGACGCGCTGCTGATGAACATCTTCTGCTATCCGCGAGCGCTGAGCCGGCCGGCACTGTGCGCACTGCTGGGCATTCTACCCGGCATGACCCCGGAGTTCGGTTACCAGCCGGCAGTTCCTCTGAGCAACGGTCGGCCCGACCGGACCGAGATCGACATGAGACTCGGGTCACTGCTGGTCGAAGCCAAGCTGACGGAATCCGATTTCCAGCGCGCTCCTCTGCGGCTGCTGTCGCGCTATCGCGACGGGGCCGAGGTTTTCGACCCCGAACTGCTGCCCATCCGCGACGGCATCGTACACTCATGGCAGCTGGTCCGCGGAGTTCTGGCGGCGTACGCGACCGGCAGCTCGTTCTTCGTCTTCTGCGATCGGCGACGGCCGGATCTGATCGACCGCTGGTTTGAGGTGATGCGTGCCGTGGCGGACAGCTCGCTGCGAACCCGGCTGGGCATCCTGACCTGGCAGGAGATCAGCGTATCGCTGCCAAAGCCGGTCCGGGAGTATCTGAACGAGAAGTATGGAATCTGAAACCGAACCGCGGCTCCGCTGGCTCCTTCTCGACCTGAACTCCTACTTCGCGTCGGTCGAGCAGGAGTTGCGCCCGGAGCTGCGTGGTCGGCCGGTTGCCGTGGTGCCGGTCATGGCGGACACCACCTGTGCCATTGCCGCCAGCTATGAGGCCAAAGCCTTTGGCGTCCGCACCGGAACGCGAGTCGGCGACGCGAAGCAGATGTGCCCGGGCATCGAGTTGGTCGAAGCACAGCACGACGTCTATGTGGACTACCACAACCGCATCGTCGAAGCCGTTGAGCGGTGCGTGCCGGTGTCAGCGGTTCTGTCGATCGACGAGATGGCGTCGAGCCTGATTGGCCGCGAACAGCCGCTCTCCGCCGCGCTCGACTTGGCCAGGCGGATCAAAGCCGCGATCCGCGAAAACGTCGGGTCCACCCTGCGCTGCTCGATCGGGCTGGCGCCGAATCGCTACCTCGCCAAGGTCGCGTCCGACATGCAGAAGCCGGACGGGCTGGTCGCCCTCACGCCTGATCAGCTGCCCTCAGCACTCACCAGGCTGACGCTTCGGGATTTGCCCGGTGTCGGCGCCCGCATGGAGAAGCGGCTGCACGATCAGGGAATCCGGACGATGTCGCAGTTGCTGGCGCTCGATCGCGAACAGCTGAACCGCGTCTGGGGCAGCATCAACGGAGAGAAACTCTGGTACTGGCTTCGCGGCGAGGACTTTCAGGACGCGGAACTCGAGCATCAGAAATCGATCAGTCAAAGTCACGTCCTGCCGCCCGAACTGCGCACCGACGACGGCTGCTACGCCGTCGCCCACAAACTCCTGCATAAGGCAGCCATGCGGCTGCGAACCGCGCGGCTCTGGACGACCCATGTCTCTCTGACAATCAAATACGCAACGCCCCGGGGAGAATCCCAGCACTCATCCGGCATTCCGCAGACCGTCTGGTCAGAGGGACTATCGGTCATCGAGTGCCAGGACAATCAGACCCTGATCGAAACCCTGCAGAAGCTCTGGGCCGCGCGCCCGCAGGACGAGAAACATCGCCGGCCCTTCTATGTGAGCGTCTGGCTGGGGAACCTCGTGCCGGATCACCTGCACACACTGAGCCTGTTCTCGGGGCTCGAAGTCGAATCGAAGCGGAGCCGGCTGACCAGCACGATGGACGCCCTGAATCAGAAATACGGCACGGCCACCCTGTTCTCCGCCAGCATGCTGCTGGCCCGTGCCGCCGCACCAACACGCATC
>DAHVZZ010000567.1:0-5009 GCA_027323785.1 Acidobacterium sp.
TGACTGACCCCTGCACCGCCTGCACCTCAGGCTTCCGCGCCGCATACCCGGTCACCGTTACCGCCTTCTCGCCACGCGCAAAGGCCATCGTGAACTCCATGCTCCCTGCGTCCGTCACCGACGTGAACCGCTTCCGCGCCAGCGGCACAATCTTGCTCACATCGCCCAGCAGCGCAATCCCCGCACGGTTCACCGGAGCCACCACCTCATAGCCCCACTTCTCCTGATACTGCAGCGGAACCTCCCCGCCCGCCGCAATCATCTCGCCCTTCTGCGTCTGCCAGTTCCACGCATACGCCGATCCGTGTACACCCAGCTCCGTCAGCGGCACCTCCGGCGCTGTCTCACCCGCTGCCCGCGGATACGAGAAGACATACGTCTCCGTCGCCTTCCCGAAGTACGTCTTCGTCATCGCCACCATCGGAATCTTCTTCCCGCCCTGCGCCGCCGCCTCATCCGCGGCATACATCGAATCCAGCGGCCTCAGCGGCACATCCGGTTTCAGCAGTACGGAATCCGCCCGCATCGTCCGCTTCAGATTCGCCGCATCGATCTGCCCCAGCGCATCGCCCGTCCCCACCGGCCCCGCCGACAGCGTCGCAGCCACCAGGTTAGACAGCTCCGTGCTCATAAACACGTCCGACCACGGCCACAGTCCCACCGCGTGCGCCAGCGCTCCCGTGTACAGAAAATTGTCGTAGCGCGCCGGCAAAAAGCGGTCGTCGCTCACTCGGATCGTCTCCAGATTCGGAAACTGCGTGCTCGCCATAAAATATCCCGGTAGCGCCATGCAGTACTGGATCGCCAGCCCCTCCCGCGCCATGCTGTGCGCCATCTCCGCCAGAAACGCATGCGCCTGCACGATGTTGATCGCCGGCCGCGCATTGCTGTCCAGCCAGTCCTGCTCGTACACCGCCACGCCGCCCTTCTTCAGATACTCCGCCGTCGCCTTCCAGTACCGCGGGTCGATAATCACGTTCCTCGACATCCGGTACTCCTTGCGATAAGGGCTCTCCTCCGCGAACCAGCGCGCGTGCGTCACCAGCGGCAAACCCAGCCTTTGATGAAAGCTGTCCAGCCCATCCGGAAAAATCTTCTTGTCCGCCCGGTACACAATCGCGCCGTTATCCCCGCCCGGCGAATTCGGCTGCGCCTTCGGATACCACCAGCTGTCCAGCTGCATGTACCCCGGTGCCACGCCCAGCTTCCGCATCTGGTCCCGCACCGCCAGCAGCGTCCCCTCATAGCCCAGCTTCGGATCGTACTTGTAGTAGTAGAACGCTCCGTGGTCGGTCCAGTAGCCGTACTTCTTCAGCACCACATCCGCATCGTTCGCCACCGGAGGCTTGTGGTTCAGCATCTGCAGGTCCTTGCCCCACCGGTCCAGCGTCTGTCCAATCCCCGTCCCAAACACCAGCAGCGTCCGATGCGTAAAGCCCGCCGGCAGCTTTTGGATCGACGCATCGATCCCGCTCTCCATCTCTCCCTGCGCGTTTTTCTGCATGTCCGCCACCAGATAGTTGTCCGCCGGAGACACCACCATCGTGTGCATCCCGCCATCGAAGAACACCCACGGACCCTGTGAATCCAGCTTCCCAAAAGCAATCGGTGCAAACGCCGACACGTCGTAGCTGAACCGCTCCAGATTCCCCGGCGCAATCGCAAACGTCGGAAACGGATCGGCATTCGCCCCGCCATCCCTGCGCTCGTCCACAAACATCACTGACTCGCGCTTCCCGTACACCCGAATCGCCGCCACCCGGCCCGACGCCGTCACCGCAATCTGCCGGTAAGCGCCAATCCCGTCGTCTCCGCTCGTGACGCGCGCCGCTCCCGCCCCCTCCGGCATCCGGCCCGTCAGCTTCATGCCCGTCGCCGTGTCGGCCACCGTAAACGCGCCGTTCCGCTCTACCGTGACTGCCACCGCTCCCGCATGGATCGAGTGGCTGCCGGAAGCTCCCGCCCCATGGCCCGCGCACCAGGCCGGCATCGCCGACAAACCAGCCACCGCAATCGCCAACAACGCCAACCTGCCGCTCAGCCGCAAAGAAGACATGGAACCTCCCAAACCCGAATTTCGGTCGCACCCCGCAAGTCTCATCCCCATGTGAGATGCCCGCGCAAAACCCCGTCCATTGTAGTGCAGCGGATGGGCTCGCGATCCGCGAGCCCATCCGTTCCGCAACCCATCCACCATTGCTATACGTCTCGCAGCGGAGCCACTCGCTCTCCCGGCGGAGCAATTCATTGGCACAACTTCCTTTCAATGAGGGCTGTTTCTGGCCTTGGTCATCGACCTGTTCCGCCGTAAGGTGGAGGGCTGGTCGATGCGCGGGGATCTCGACCGCAGCCTGGTGATCAACGCGCTGGAGATGGCCCCGTCCGGTTGCTTCGAGCGGCTCATAACGTAATCTCCCGGCTCTGCCAGGGGATATTGAGTACCGGCAGAGCGACAGGATCGGCAATGTGTTACCCTCTGGTCATTGCTCTCTGGTTCGGTTAATTCAGACAGATAAGTAAACTGCCGTAGCAGTCCCCGAACGGTTTCCACCGTTTGCGCACGCAGTTTTTCGTTTCCCTTTATTGGATTTCTGATCCCGATGCTGAGGCGCCCCGGATTCCGGCCAGGAGTAGGAGTACATGTCCCCACTGACGAGTTTGAATTGCCTGGACGAACGCAGAGCCTTTCCTGCGGTCGCTCCTGCCGCAAACTGGTTCGCGCTCTATACCTCCTCCAGACATGAGAAGAAGGTGGCCCGGCATCTCTCGACAAGAAAGATTGACCATTTCTTACCGCTCTACCGCAGCCAGCGCCGCTGGAACGACGGTTCCAAAGTAGAGCTGGAACTGCCGCTTTTCCCGAGCTATGTCTTTGTTCGGCTCGACCGGAGGGAGCGGGCCCGGGTTCTCGAAGTACCGGGAGCTCTCATGCTCGTTGCGGGAACGGGCGGCGAGCCTGCAGCTTTCGAGGAGAAGGAGATTGATATGCTGCGCTCAGGGATCAACCTCTGCCGGATGGAGCCTCATCCGCTCCTGAGGAGCGGACAAAGGGCGAGAATTCGATCCGGACCTCTGGCGGGCATAGAAGGGATCATCGAGCGGATCAGGAACGGTTTTCGGGTCGTTCTAACCTTTGAAATTATCATGAAGAGCATTGCGGTCGAGGTGGACGCCAATAACCTTGACATTGTCGCTGCCTGACCTGCGGTCGCTTCTCCGGTTGGCTCAGTCTTCAGGTCACGGTGGCGGCGCCGGACCGTGTCAGCGTAGAGTTCTCAGGAAAAGGCTCTCTTCGATCCATCCAACATTCTGTCAATCCCTTCCGGTTTTGCCGAAATTCGGTCTTGGGAGACCGTCATCCGGCTCCCCCGAGGAGATGGTGGCGAACGACAATATGTCGTCAGAATTCCGAGAGCCCGGAACATTCAGATCAGGCTCTTGAAGGGGTGTGAAGACGCGCCGGCTGTCGGGTTCCCTCGGGGTAATGGAAGGAACATCCCACGCGACCACCCCTGGGAAGTTGGCCGGCAACGCGATGGGCTTCACCACCTCGGCCGTTCGCCTCTGGAATTGCCTTACCGTCCGGATATTAAGACTCAATGCGTGTAGTCGCTTTCCTGCACGAGAGAGATGGATTCGCCAGAGAGGCGAGTGCCGCTTCCAGCATGAGCAGCCCCGCTATTCTGCGTGCAGCAGCAAATTTTAACTTGACGTGGGCAGGATTGATGCTACGCTGTCTCGATCCCCAGGACTTACTGCATGTAAGCGTCTGCTTCCAGGCAACTGGATGTGTCCAGCGAGGGTTTAGCTTTTGTGGAAAACTCACCGTCCAGGTGAGGCTGGCGAAGCCTTGCAAAAACAGCCTGGTTCGCTTGGGCGTCGAAAGCATAGCCTCTGGGTGAAAATCAATTCCAGTCGACCTCCGCCTCCTGCCAGTCCTTTACCTTCTGACTGAGCCGGAGATGTCACGTTGCGTAGCACTCGGCAGAGGAATTTTCGATAGGACTACTGCTGATGGAACTCCCCCAACAGGAAAGATCGGAGACCGAGGATCGAATCATTGCCGCGGCAGCAAGCCTCTTCGGCAAGAGGGGGTACAGCGGCGTGAGTACGCGCGATATCGCTATAGCCGCCGAGGTCCACGAGGTCACCATATATCGTCATCATCCTCGCAAACGTGACCTGTATTTAGCCGTGCTTTCCGACGAATTGAGGCGCATCCATCTGCCGGGGGACCAGCTTAGGAAAATTGCCGAGGCGTCCAGCGCCCGACAGGCGCTGGTTTGCGTATTCGAATTGATCGACACCGTGCTGCGGGAGCGTCCCCTGGTGTTGCCACTGGTGCTCTACGGGGGGCTGGAGGCCGATGCGAAGGTAGATGCGCTATTCCAAAGGTATTTGGGCGAATTTATTGAAATTTTGGCCCACTATTTAGATGCTTGGTGGAAGGCCGACATTCATGGCGCAAACTTCCTGTTCGCGGGTGACTCCCGGGAGATCGTCATGGCTCTTATCTCGATTGTGGTGTTCCGTGGGGCGCTCGACCGTGTATTTCCCGGCGGGCCAACCCGCGCCCGCGCAGTGGGGGAATTAGCCGATCTTTCCGCGAATCTCGCGGAATTGGAGAAATAGCCGGCGTTCTTTATGGGAGTGCGATATCAATTCTTGAGTCGGAGCGACTGAGCGAAGGCGGCCCCGCTCTTGCTGGCTTCATACCAGCACGCGGCGAACCCGACGTACTTCAGGGGCCCGTCGATCTCGAAACCTGTTATTACTCTGAAGCCAACGACTTATTGCCGAAACTACAAAGCGCGTCATCCGTGCTGCCCGAGGTCCCGTGACACCGACCGATAATGATATCCAATTCGATCAATCTGATTCATCGACAATTACTCTGCAGGATGTCGTACAGGTTCTTCTTCGTCGCCGGCGAGTGATCTACTTAATACTTCTGCTGGCCCTTGCGACTGCTGTAGCTTTGATGCTGCGTCCACGTAAATATACGGCAA
>DAHVZZ010000599.1:0-2034 GCA_027323785.1 Acidobacterium sp.
GACGGCAATCTGCTGGCCGACAGCCTTCGTCTGGCTGGCGAAGCAGGACCGCAGGTCCGCTCGGCGGGCGCCGGACAGGCGGCCAGCGGTACGATTCCGCCACCCGAACACTTTCAATATGCCGGCTTCCACGGCGTTGGCGCGCTGGGCGTCATCGCCGGCAGACTGGCCAACACTCCCGGGCGCAAGATCGTGGTGTGGATTGCTCCGGCGAGAGTTGACGATCCAGCCGCCGGCCCCGTCCCCGTCCGCTCGAAGCGCGCGCAGCAGTACCTCCTGGGCAGGATTTTGTGGTTTTCCGGGCTGCTGCGGGAAACGCGCGTGGCGATCGATGTGATCCCCGCTCAGGGCGGGGCGCGCGCTCCGCACCGGAGTGCATCCGCGCGGAAGGCTGGTCCTGGCGAAAGCGCCGCTTCGGCGTCCGCTCCCCGGCCTCTCTCGCTCAACGAACTGGCGCGGCAATCGGGCGGCCGCGTGCTCGCAGCCCGCGGCGATATCGCGGACGAAATCGGCATTTGTATCCGCGATGGTTCCACTTTCTACAGCATCACCTTCAACCCGCGGCCGACTGCTCGCGCCAACGACTTTCACTCCATCGAGGTTCGCGTTGCCCGTCCGGGACTGACCGCGCGAACGACGGCCGGCTATTACGATCAGCCGTTCTACAGCGACGCGGCCAGTCCGAAGCTGCGGCCGGTCACCGCCGCCGAACTGGAGCAGATGATCCATGCCGACCCACGGCACGCGGCAGGGAGGTTCGCGGAACTGCGGATGACGCAGCGCCTGAGCTTTGCGCGGCTGATCGCGCTGACGGATGAACTGCACAAGAGCAGCGCACAGCAAAAGCTGCTGGGCCTGGCGGATCAGGCCGCATTTTGCCCGCCTTCTCCGCAGAATGTGCTGCACGCCGCGCCACCTTCGTTCGCCGTGCGGCAGCAGATACTCGCCAGGACGGCGCACTTCCTCATGCAGGAGCTGCCGCGCTGGCCGGAATTCGCCGGCACGCGCCAGGCGATTCTGCTGACCAATGCGGCCGGTCATGAGTCCGGCGATGCGGGAACTTCGCTACGCGTTCAGAGCGACATCACAACGAACATCCTCTATTCGAGGGGCGCGGCTGTCGCGCAGTCGAAACAGCTGTGGCAGGCAGCGTCTCCGGTGCAGCAGCTGCGCTCCTTCAGCTCGTTTCAGCCGCTGTTGCACACGGTGCGCGATGCGCTGGAAGGCTCGGGCAGCATCCGCTGGGCGCGCTGGGAACGGATAGACGGACGACGGAGCGCGGTGTTTGCCTTTCGCATTCCCCGGTCGGAGTCGATGTACGAGGTGAGCGGCTGCTGCGTGCTGAACACCGGCGGCCAGGAGAACTATTCCGAATACCCGCCGGACCGGGGCGGGTTTGCGGTGGATCCCGCGAGCGGAGCGATTCTCCGCGTATGGATTGGCGCCGGGCTGCGGGATTTCGTTCCGGTGCAGCGGTCGACGATGGAAGTGGACTACGGCCGCGTGATGGTGGATGGCCAGCCGTACTGGCTACCCCTGCATAGCGTGAGTCTGTGGCGGGGCCGGTCGATGCTGACGACCGAGGAGTGGGACCTGCCGCTGCAGACGTGGGGCCCGTATGTCACGCGGATCGAGGATTACACCTTCAGCCACTACCGGATGCTCCGGCCCGCGTCTGCTTCCACGCGGTAAGGAAAGCAGCGGGCGGTTTGACCCGCAGCTTCACCTGATGGCCGCGGCTTCGCGCTATCGTGGAATCTGCGCCGCGGCGCAGCTCATCAGAAGATCAGGAGCCGATAATCGATGCCCGAAGCAGTGCCCGAAGCAGAGTCAGCGCAGTTCCCTGCCGTACTCGTTCTTGCCAATCAGGCCGACCAGGCCGATGCACAGCTCCGCATGCTGGAGGGCATTCCCCACACGATCGGCGACAGCGCGGAGGCTTTCGCCGGAGCCGCGGGCGACGCCGAGGCGCTGCTCTACTGGACCGGCTCCCGCGAGACGCTGCGCGATGTGGTGGGGCGGTGCCCGAAGCTG
>DAHVZZ010000038.1:0-3504 GCA_027323785.1 Acidobacterium sp.
GCGCTGCAGCCACCAGGCCACGCGGCGATAGCCGTAAGCCGGCTTCTCGCCGCAGGCGGCCACGATCCGCTCATCGTCGCCACGATGGGCGCGGTTCGGCTGCGCTCGTTTGCGGTAGTAGAGGCTGGAGCGGCTGATCGACAGCGTCTCGGCCACCAGCTTCGCTTCCTGGCCCTGGGCAATCAGTTCTCTGGCCTGCGAATGAGTCTGCCCGCAGCTCACTCGCCCAGCACGTTTTTTAGTAGCTCGATCTGCAGCGCGCTCCGCCCCAGAGCCCGCTCCAGCTGCCTGATCTTCCGCGCCTGTTCTTCGTCGGGGCGCGCGGCTGCGCCTCTCCCCCCAAGCGCAGCCTTGGCGCCCTGCTCCACTTCATCTTTCCGATAGTAAAGATTCGGCGCGATCTCGTACTTCCGGCAGGTCTCGGCGATGTTGCCGCTCTTCAGACCTTCCAGAACGATCTGCCACTTCTCCTCAGGCGTCCTCTGTACTCGTGTCTTGCGTGCCATCGTGCCTCCTCGGCGGAGGCCTCAACCTTATCTAATCCCCGTGTTCAGTTCCAGCAGGGTGCACTACACGGGTCTGCCAATGCTTTGAATGGATCATTGCCTCGCATTACGCTATTCGACGCGCCTCTAATTAGACACTAATCTAAACACATGGCGACGTCAAACAATGAGAGGCCCACTTCTGATTTTTGAAAAGCGCCGGAAGCCGGTCGCTTAAAGATGATAACGGGAGTATCGCCGCCCATTTGGAGATGCCCCGAAGCGCTTGCCGTCGGACCGGGCAGTTCCGTGACGGTTGTCCAAATCCAGGCGACCAGTTGTTGCCAACTTTCAAACTGAACAGTCGGCGGTAATACGTTCATTGATCCTTTCGCAACGACGCATGAAGCTCGAGAATCTGAAGCTGCGCCTGCTTGATTTCTTTGAGAGTGGCGACCTCGCTGCCGTAGATTCTGTAGTTCACTTGGAAGATCAATCCGATGAAGTACAGGGCGGCACTGCCGATCTGAGGCCGATTAAGCGTCGATGGGTCCAAGTGCCAGAAGCCCGAGAGGAGCAGCAAGGCAACGGCAAAGAAGACGACGGTGTTTGCCAAGACTTTATCCCAACGAAGTGCTCTTGCGTGCTTGGCAAGTAACGTAGCGGTCTCATCACGATAGTTCGCAAGATGCTCCGGCTGCGGCAGGGATCCACGTAATATCGCTCGGGCTGAAGGGAGCTGAAAGGGCACGAAGTTTCTGGGCAAGATCAGCGGACGGATTCATAAGGGCAGGCTCCATTGGGCCGTGAGACCCCGGGGATTTGCGCTGCAAAAGCGAAAACGCGCAGAGGTGATTTTGTCTACTCGATCTGGGCTCTTCCACAAATTTGGTGAAGACGCGATGTGCTGGCGCCATTCGGATCGGGGGAGTTGCTCAGGGGCGGCCGAGGACGCGGATGCGCAGCAGATCGAAGCGAGCGCGGCCGTACATGGAGCGCTTGATCAGTTTCAGCCTGTGCACGTGTCCTTCTACGGGGCCATTGCTCCATCGGGTTGTGAGCGCCGCCAGCACGGCGGATTCATCGCGGCGAAGATGTCTCGCAAAACCTGCGAGCGGGCTTTGAGCAGCCGATGTAAGCCATGGATGCCAGGCAGCAGCATCGCGGTCGCGGATCATGCGTGCGAACTCGCGAGCAGCTGCAGCGCTGGACGCGATCTCCGGAGATCGACGGAACACCTCGTCAAGGTAAGGGCGGGATTCTTCCGGATCCTTCAGGATCAGCCATGCAATGCTGCGCGGTGATGCGGGCGGCGGCTTTGCGGTAGCTGCTGCCGTGTGCCGCTTCCCCCGAGGCCGGCAGTGCCGGCGAACCCAGATCCGGACGATTGCGGCCTGGCCAGAGAAGCCCCGATCGCGTAACTCCCGCCACAGGTGGCTGGCATTATGGCATCCCTCATCCCAGCGCTGCCGAAGATAAGGACCATATGCATCGACCGCGCTGGTGCGATGCGCCGCCTTGCGCTCAGGAAACGCCCGCGCACGTGACCAACGGCGAATCGTGCGACGATCGAGCCCGAGCATCCGGGCGGTCGCGGCCTGCGTTTCCCCCTGGCGGAGATGCTGCATCGCGGTCTCATACAAGGCCAGTCGGCGTTCTCGATTATGCTTCTTCGCCGGGCCCGAGCGGCTAACCGCCGGCATTATTTCCGGAGGCTCTGATACCGGTGGCGGAGGAGAAACTTTCTGATAAACCGCTCGCGCCACCTCATTGATTAGCCGGTGGTGCGGCGCGAGCGTATTGACGAGAGCTTCACTCAGATTGTGCAGCAGATGCCATCTGTCGGTGATCTGAACCGCATGAGGAAGGGCTTTGCTTGCCGCTTCCGCATAAAGGCTGGCTCGATCACGACTGACAATCTCGATTCCGGGATGCCGCCGCAGCCACTCCTCGGTACTGGCTGAGCTGCGATCCGCCAGCATATCGATCACCCTGCCCCGCTCCAGATCGCAGAGGATCGAGTCGTAGCGGTGTCCCTTGCGCCAGGCCCAGTCATCGATGCCAACCACCCGCGGCTCAGGCGTTGCTCTTTCGGCACGACTGGCCCGCAACTGGCGAAGCACCGTCGGTTCGCTGGCCTCAATACCGAATTGTCGTGACAGCCGCGTTCCTGCCGCGCCGCCCAGCGCCATACCGATCTGACCCAGAAGCTCGCTCAGACGGAGAGTCCGTCGTCCGTATGGCTTTACAGTTCCGGGTAGCCGCTCCGCAAAGATCCGCTGCCGGCAGTCGTCACTAACACAGAAAAAGCGCCGAACCCGAAGTTCGATCCGAACCGGAATGCCCTGCCATGGCAGATCACTCAGCTGACGCCGGTAGCGGCTGTGAATCTTCGCCGTTCGCCGCTGACAAACGGGACAGGTCTGCCCCTTACCGGCCGCACGCAATACCATCACGAGCTGATCCGGCCCGTCCAGCTTCAAATGCTCCAAAACCACCTCGCCGGGATCGGGCACCAGGGTTCGTCTTGCCATGGGCCAGACCGGAGAACCGCCAGAACTGCTTCTTTCTTAACCCGATTTCGCCTTGACGGGAAGTATCACCAAATGTGACGGAGAGCCATTTTTCAGTTGACGATGACAGAACCTGATGGTTGATAAGTTCCGGCACATGATGTTCGGGCGCAAGAGCGAGAAGATCGTCGTGCAGCTGGAGCAGATGGAGCTTCAGTTAGAGGAACTGGAGGCAGACCAGGCCGAAGCAGAGAGCGTTGCCGATTCCGTGAAGCCGGATGAGACGGTGAAGCCTCGCGGCAAGCGCAGGCCGTTGCCGGAGCACCTTCAGCGCGAGGTCGTCACGCACTCTCCGGCGACTGATGGCTGTCCCCAGTGCGGAGGTTCGCTCCGCCAGTTCGGCGAAGATGTCACCGAACAACTGGAGTACATCCCGGAGAGCTTCCGCGTGATCCGCCACGTGCGGCCGAAGTTCGCCTGCAGCGGTTGTGACAAGGTCGTTGAAG
>DAHVZZ010000060.1:0-3035 GCA_027323785.1 Acidobacterium sp.
GAGGTAGAGACATACATGGACGCAGCCCCTTTCGAGGGGCTGCTTTTTTTGCGCACGTCAGGGCTGCGCGGAGCAGAGCGATCGACCTGCGGAGATGGGGGCAGGCGATTTGCTAACCTGACTCCGAGCCTATGGAGAGACTTCTTGTTGCCCTGCTGGGGCCTACCGGCAGCGGCAAGACCGCCCTTTCACTGCATCTTGCCGGGCGTTTTCGCGGGGAAATCGTCAGCTGCGATTCGGTGGCCGTGTACCGGGAGATGGAGCTGGGTACGGCCAAGCCCTCCCGGGAAGAGCGCGCCGCCGTACCGCATCACCTGATCGACGTGCTGCCTCCGAACCATTTCTGCACGGCCGGCGACTACAGCCGGATGGCGCGGGCGGCGCTGGGGGAGATTGCCGGGCGCGGACGGCTGCCGCTGGTGACCGGTGGGACGGGGCTGTATCTGCGGGCGCTGCTGGAGGGGCTGTTTGCCGGTCCTCCGCGATCGGAAGAGCTGCGCGAGCGGCTGCGGCGGAGCGGCGAACGCCACGGGCAGGGCTGGCTGCACCGGTTGCTGCGGAGGCTGGACCTCCAGGCAGCGGAGCGAATCCACGCGAACGACGAGCCGAAGCTGATCCGGGCGATTGAGGTGTGCCTGGCGGCGGGGCGGCCGATGACTGAGGCATGGCAGGCGGGGCGGGATCCGCTGCGGGGCTTTCGGGTGCTGCGGATTGGGCTGGAACCAGACCGAGCGCGGCTCTACGAGCGGCTCGACGCACGGGCCGAGGCGATGTTCCGGGGGGGACTGGTGGAAGAGACGCGGAGGCTGCTGGAGAAGTATGGCGAGGAGCCCAGGGCTTTCGACTCGCTGGGCTACCGGCAGGCGCGGGCGGTGCTGCGAGGGG
This sequence comes from Acidobacterium sp., assembly GCA_027323785.1. GTDB lineage: Bacteria > Acidobacteriota > Terriglobia > Terriglobales > Acidobacteriaceae > Palsa-343. Next base: position 886 of record DAHVZZ010000060.1, read on the forward strand.
AAATGACCGAGGCGGAGGCGATGGCGGCGACGCAGCAGGGGCACAGGAACTATGCCAAGCGGCAACTGACCTGGTTCCGGCGGGAACCGGAAGTGAGATGGCTGAAGGGATTTGGGGACAACCCGGCGATTGCGGCGCAGGCGGCGGCCCTGGTGGAGCAGGCGCTTTGAAGACAGCAGGCGAGAGGGCGCCGGAGCGAGCTCGGGTTGCGGCCGAGCGCGCGGTGGGTCCGCGAGGCTGGGCAGCCTGGTTTGGCGATTCGTGGCTGGGACCGGCGCTGCTGACGCCGGTGGTGCTGGCGGTGCACGGCTATCATCCGCTGGCCGGCGATGCCGGGATCTATGTGGCCGGCGTACGGCATGTGCTGGATCCGAAGCTGTATCCGCCGAACGCCGCGTTTGTGACGGCTTTCACGCGACTGTCGGCGTTTGCGTGGGCGATGGCAGCGGTGGTGCGGCTCCTGCACGTGAAGCTGGAGTGGGTGCTGCTGGGAGCCTACCTGCTTTCGGCATGGCTGCTGCTGGAGGCGTGCCGGCAGGCGGCGCGGCGGCTTTTTGAGGACGGGCAGGCTCGGGGATATGCGGTGCTGCTGGCGGCGGGGTGCTTTACGCTGCCCGTGGCGGGGACGGCGCTGTTCGTGATGGATCCGTATGTGACGGCGCGGTCGCTTTCGACTCCGCTGGGACTGCTGGCGGTGACGGCATGCATGGACCGGGCGTGGGTCAGGATGGGCTTGCTGCTGGCGGCGACGGCGGCGGTGCATCCGCTGATGGCGGTGTACACGGCGGCGTTTGTGCTGCTGTACGGGCTGGGAGCGGCGGGACGGTGGCGGACGGCGGGCGGGATTTGTCTGACGGGATTGGCCGCGTGCGGGGCGGCGTTTGCGGCGGCGCACGGGATGCGCGGAGCGGAGGCCACAGCGGCGTACCGGCAATGCGTGGGACTGGCTCCGCGGCGGTTTCTGTTTTTGTGGCGCTGGCGCTGGTACGAGATGCTGGGTCTGGCGCTTCCGCTGGCCCTGATGGGGCTCACTGCCAGGCGCTGGGGATGGCGCTCGCGGGTGGGAACAGTTTGCGGGACGAGCATTCTGGTGGGAAGCACCAGCGTGCTGATAGCGGCGCTTTTTGCTCCGGCGAACGGGCCGTACCTGCTGGTTCCGGTGCAGGTGCTGCGGAGTTTTCACCTGATCTACGTGCTGGGCGTGGTGCTGTGCGGCGGAGCCGTGGCGGCGCTGGGGCGGCACTGGCCAGCGGCGGGCGTGGCCGTGGTGGGGCTGGTATTCGCTGGCATGGCGCTGGCTGAAGGAGCCTCGTGGTCGGGATGCCGGAGGCTGGAGTTGCCTGGGCTGAAACCGGTGAATCCGTATGTGCAGGCGTTTTTGTGGGTCAGGGGACACACGCCGCAGGATGCGGTGTTCGCTTTCAATCCCAGGCTGGATTATCGGCGGGATGAGGACGAGCAGGGGTTCCGGGCGATTGCGGAACGGGATCAGCTGGCGGATGACAAGGACGCGGGCGTAGCCGCGGTGATTCCGCGCCTGGCTCCGCGGTGGGCGCGGCAGCGGAATGCGGAGCTGCGGGTGGATTCCATGACGGACGCCGAGCGGCTGGCGGTGCTGCGGCCTCTGGGGGCCACCTGGGTGATGCTGAGGGCGGGAACGCCTACGGCGCTTCCCTGCCCTTATGCGAATTCAGTGGTGCGGGTGTGCCGCCTGCAGCCGCCATCGGCCGCGGTGGCTACTGGACGGTGAGGCCCACGCAAACGGCGCCAGCGCAACTGGCATCGGAGGACGTCGCCTGGGTGACGGTGGTTCCGTTGGTGGAATAGGCCGAAATGATAAGGGTATAGTTGCCCGCGGCGGTGCCCGTGTTGGGATCGGGTTTGTAGTGCATGTAGTTGTAGCGAGCCGCGCAGGAAGTGAGGCCCATGGTTCCGGCGCTGAGCAGCAGGATGACGCCGAGGAGGCGAATGGCGCCGTAATTCCTGCGCCGGAGGGCCCCCACCCCGACCAGAGCCAGGATACCGGGGAAGACCAGCGCATAAGCCTCCCCGGAGTGGCTCAACGGGCTGCCGCTCTTTGCGGACGACGGCGAGTAGATGCCGGAAGGCGCCGTGGTGGCAACCTGCATGGTGCTGACGATGGATCCGTT
>DAHVZZ010000064.1:0-11298 GCA_027323785.1 Acidobacterium sp.
GAAGACCCGACCGAGCTTCGCATGCAGCAGGCCCACGTGGTCTCGCTGGAGGCGCGACCCGCCAGCCTCGAGGGGCGCGGCGAGGTGAGCCAGCGAGACCTGGTGCGCAATTCCCTGCGCATGCGCCCGGACCGCATCATCGTCGGTGAGGTGCGTGGTCCCGAGGCCTTCGACATGATGCAGGCGATGAACACGGGCCATGAAGGCTCGATGACCACGATTCACGCCAACTCGCCCCGCGATGCCCTGAGCCGTTTCGAGTCGATGGTGGCTATGACGAACATGAATCTGCCGGAAAAGAGTGTGCGCCAGCAGATGGCTGCCGCAGTGGGCATTGTCGTGCAAGTATCACGGTTGAGCGACGGAACGCGGAAGGTGATGAGTGTTTCGGAGATTACCGGTATGGAAGAGAACATGATCAGCATGCAGGAAATCTTCGTGTTTCGCCGCAAGGGGATTGGTGCAGATGGCAAAGTCGTCGGCATCTTCGAGCCGACGCGTATTCGTCCGCGATTCCTTGATAAGCTCCGCGTAGCAGGTTTGTTCCTCTCGCCGAGCATCTTCGAGGAAGTCGTGGAAGTGAAGTAGGTAGCGTTTCCTATGATTGAACTGATCGTCATTGTCTTTCTCGGCGTAGCGTCCATTGTGATACTGCTCATGGCAGCGGGGGGCGGGTCATCCGCGCGGCTGTCGAAAGAGCGTATCCGTGTGCTGCAATCGGTGCTGCTACAGGCTCGGCGGAACCAGGAAGATGAGATTGATGTTGCCGATCTGCGCAAGACGGAAGAGCTGAGTTCGATCCCCTGGCTGAACCGTATCCTGTTGAGATTCGAAATTGTGCCCCGGCTTCGGCTCCTGCTGTATCAGGCGAATGTTCGCTGGACGGCGTCGCTGCTGCTGCTGCTGACGGGAGCATGTTTTCTGGTGCCTCTCTACCTGATTCAATTGATCACTGGGCAATTTCTGGCAGCGTTGGGCGCGGGTCTGCTGCTTGGATTTCTTCCGTGGGTCTACGTATTTCAGAAGCGCAAGATCCGCTTCAAGAAGTTTGAGGCCGACCTGCCTGAAGCGCTGGACCTGATGGTGAGCGCTCTCCGGGTAGGACACTCGATGAATTCCACGCTGAGTATGGTTTCGAAAGAGTGTGCCGATCCTCTGGCGGGCGAGTTTCGTATCTGTTTTGAGGAGCAGAATTACGGGCTGGACTTTACCACGACGCTCGATAATCTCATCACGCGCATGCCGCTTCCGGATCTGAAAATGGTCACCACGGCCATGACGATTCAGCGTGAGACGGGCGGCAATCTTGCCGAGATTCTGGAGAACACCGCTCATTTGATCCGAGAGCGATTCGCTCTGCAGCGACAGGTACGGACGCATACTGCGCAGGGACGGCTGACGGGATGGATTCTGACTTTTCTTCCGCTTGTGATCGCAGTCCTGATGTTCCTGATCGACCCGAAAGAGATCTCCATCCTCTGGATAGTACCGATTGGACGAAAGCTGATTTACGCCGGTATTGTCATGATTCTGATTGGCGCAGTGATTATCCGCAACATCGTGAACGTGGAGGTATAACACGGACATGGGCTTGGCGATTCTTGTTTTCGTAGTGCTGTTTGCAGTAGTTGCGGTGATCGGGTTCGCGTTTTCGACGCGCAATCCCATGACGAGGCGCGTTGAGGATGTCGTGGCCGGCAGTCCGCAGGGGATGGAACTGGATCTGACCCGCGGTGCGCCGCAGCAGTCCGCGTTTACTAGCTTGCTGGAGCGCGTTGGCACGAGCGTGCCGCAAGGGAAGCAAGAAACAACCAGTATGCGGCAGAGCCTGATCCGGGCCGGATACCGGGAAAGCAATGCGGTCAATCTGATGTATGGGATTAAGGTGGTCTTTCCCGTCTTCCTGGTGCTGCTGATCCTCTTTGCTTGGCATACTTCGAATCTTTTCCCTTACATCATTGCAGGTGGTGTGGGGTACCTGCTTCCGGATTACGCGCTGCAGCGGCTCATTCATATCAGGCAGAAGAAAATCAAGAAGGGGCTTCCGGATGCGCTGGACCTGCTGGTGATTTGCGTGGAAGCCGGTCTTAGCCTGGATCAGGCCCTGGCACGTACTTCAAAAGAGCTGGGCGTGGCTCATCCGGAATTGAGCGACGAGCTCAATCTGGTGGTGCTGGAGCAGGCGGCTGGATCCGTCAGGGGAGATGCCTGGCGTCATCTGGCAGAGCGAACCGGAGTCGACAGCGTACGGCACCTGGTCACCACGATCATTCAGGCAGAGCAGTTTGGAACTAGTATTGCTAAGACTCTGCGTGTACACTCGGAAACATTGCGTCTCAAGCGTAAGCAGATGCTGGAAGAGCAGGCGGCAAAAACGAGCGTGAAACTCGTGTTCCCACTCGTGCTGTTCATCTTCCCATCGATTCTGCTTGTGACGCTGGGTCCAGCGCTGCTGGCAATTGCCAAGGTAATGCCAACACTTCTACATCACGGGTAAACAGAAGAAAGGAAAAAAATAATATGGATTCAACCTCAATCATTCGCATTGTCGCCGGTGTGGTGGCGGTGGTTCTGCTTTTCATCATCATCCAGCGCCGCAAGATGAAGGCTCGCTAAGAGCAACTGCCAGAACTGTATTGCACGAAGTCCGAAAGCCCCAAAAAACGAACGCACGAAGGACCAACGATGTGGCCCCTGCGGCAGATGTGCACTTCTGAAAGTGCGGATGCCTGACTGTACCCTTCTGCCCCCATCAGGGGAAAGTAAGACCAGGTTCAATGCAAGCTGTTATCTCTGGAAACGGGGAGCAGGACCCAATTTAACCGGATGAAAATGGGCATGGAACGGAAACACTACTATGCTTACAACAAGACGCGCGAAGCATTCCTGAGCCTGGGAGTTTCGGTTGCCGACCAGGCGGGGGGATCCTTCTGGACTGCCCTGTCCCAACGCGAACTGAAAACCAACGAAGGGGTGTGGATTTCCAGCGCGAAGCGACGGCGGGATGCGGCGTGCAGCGGGCCCTGCGACCGGATCTATCTGGACACCAAGCTTTGTGTAGTGGGTTTGAAGGAAGGGGTGCTCGGGGTGCCCGGGGATCCGGATCCACACGCATTTGACAGTGTATTGCTCTTGCCGGTGCATACGATTTTTGGTTCTCAGACGCAAATGGGGGATCAAATTTTAATTGGCACAATTGAAGAAATCGGCGCTATTCTGGAGGGCGTAGAACCGATCGCCGATGCGCCCACCGCGGACGGAACCAATGTTGAAAGGCGTACGATGCAGGCACTGATGAAATGGCTCGCACGCGTCTTTGCAGCCCGCGACAGACGCCGGGCCGCACGACATGCCTACCCGGCAGTGATGGCTTTCTATTGGGACGGCGGTATTCCGATACCACACGCCGTACCAGATATCAGCCGTACCGGTCTATTTCTTCGAACCGCTGATCGCTGGCACCCGCGCACCCTGCTGCGGGTGACTTTGCAAAAGAGGAATCTTGATCCGATCATGCCCGATCAGACCATCACGATCCAGTGCCGGGTGGTGCGCACCGGAGATGATGGTGTAGGTATGGCGTTCATGCTTGCGGAGGGGTTTGCCGGAGAAGGTCTGGCGGATGTCGGGCGTCTGGCGAGCCGCAGGGATCTGAACCGCTTTTTTGATGAGCTGGTTTCTGACCTGAACGGGTTTTCTCTTTCTGAATCCCCGCTCCTCCCATTCCCGGAACTGTCGAAACCATCGCAGGCCGGGTCCAATGGTAATCTCACTATGCCTCCCAAGAGCGTGAAGCAGGACGTGACTCACAGCAGTCACGCCAGTTGACTCAGCAGCTAATCCTAGCTGGACACGCTTCCGGGCAGTGGAAGCTAGAGATTCCCAGGGGCAGAGCTATCGCCAAAACTCCAGGTACCGTCCTTGGCTCTTAACCGCAGCCCCGCGCTGCCGGGTCGCTTATCTGGTCTCTGCCGCCCCGTGAACCAAGTCCTATGCGTGACCACTGTTGAGGCTAATTCGGGGGGTTGGGAATAATCAGCAGGATTTCCACCCTGGCGGCTGCCCCGTTCAACGTGGCCGGACGGAATTGCCATTGCGCTAAGGCCTTCAGGATGCGCTGGGCCAGGCTGAAGCCTGGCGGGAATTCCACGGTCAGATCGACCAATTTGCCCTCGGTATTGATGAAGCCGTGAATGAGCAGGTCATCGGCGTTCAGCTCAGAGGAAGCAAAATTGGGTCGCAGCATGTCATACGGGAATGGAGCGCTGAGCGTTCCCCGGAGTTGCGCGGGAGTGGCGGCTTTGGGCAGCGAGTACTGGAGTATCCAGCTTGTGGGCGTACCCACGTTGATATAGACAGTGTAGGCATTCCTGCCTGTCCATAGATCAGCTGTTTCTGGAAAGTCCTGTTCCGGAGAATCTCCCATGAGGACTGCACCGAATTGTCCAGTACTGGGACGGCTCAGGTGTGTGAAGGAAATGTGATTGCCGAGGCCATTGCTGCTGGGGCTTTGCGCATTGGAGGTTCCGGATAGTGTAGACAGACCGTTGTTCGCAGTGAGGGAGGTGTTTTTCGAGTTGGACCGGCTACTCGATCCGTGGATTCGACTCAGTGCGAAAGCATTCGGATCGGCGCTGGCCTGCTTTCCGGTGGTGCCGGGGTCCGGGAGGTTAGAGGGCAGCATACTCAGGCCCATCCGTGTCATCACGCCGGAGCTGGGCGTAAGGGTTTTCAATCCCGCAATGGCAGAACCCTTCACAGCCGTTTTCTGGATTTCGTTTTGTGACTGGGGGATTGCGATCATGCCCTTCATTGCACTCAAATCCGAGAGCGCAAAGAGCCGGGTCGGCGTGGGCGGATGCTGAGAGGGGGACGTTGTTTCCACGATCTGGGCATTCACTGTTGGGTTTCGTAGCTGGTAGGGTACGGTCGTGCTGGGCGGCAGCACCAGGTGCGTTGTCGTGAAATGCGCGGAGCTGAGGAGGATGTCGGCAACATGGGTTTCTGCATTTGGCAGCGTGAGCATGGTGGGCTTGGGCGCAGCCGGGTTCCTGTGTGGGACAGACGTAAAGATCTTCTCTGTGATCTTTGGGTGGGCGGCAGTCAGCAGCACAGTGGGAATGATGGCGTGCTCTGGCGGCGGAGTTTTGTTTGGATGTGCCTGAAGCAGGGTCTGCGGCCCGGTTTTCATCTTCGGGTGAGATGGGAGCAACCGCTGTTGTGGACCTAGAGTTCCCCCGGCCGCCTTCTTCGCAGGGGCATGGTGGCTCTGGTAGCGGAGGCCGTCATTCCCGGCCTGGGCATCTTCATTTGGGGGATTGTAGGTGAGCACGCGCACCATCGAGAGTTCCTGCGGCGGGACATTCACGACATGGGGAACTCCGAGCTTAACGAGAACAAACAGGATCGCCACAGTTAAAAAATGAGCGACGACGGAGGCGATCATCGAGGGCGAGCCCGCCTGCGCAATTTTCTGCTCGGAGAATACGGTGACAATGCGGGAAGACATCCAACCTCCGGGGGTAAGAGGGGCCGGCAGACTGCCAGCGGTTGATGGGCGTTGTATCCGGCGAACCTGGTGAGCAGTGTACAGCGAGGCTAATCAGCCACAAAGCAATTTTGCCTCCGAAGCGAATCGGCGTCTGTAGCCTAGTAAGGAACGAATCGAAACCGTAACGATCAATTTCCGGATACAGGGCGAAGGACAGTGGTATACATACGTTCACACCGGGAGGTGGAAAACGGCCGGAAACGGGGGGTGAAAGAAAGTTTCTCAGGGTTCTGATTTGGAACTACAATTGCCACCGTAATGTTGAATTTCTGCGTAAAGGTCGTCGCATGACTCGTAGACTTATAACCATCCTCGTCACTGCATTCGTAATTGCCGCGTTGTGCAGTTACCTTGTAGTCCGGATTGTCGGGAATCGCATGACAGCCCCGATCGTCAAGACCACCACGGTTGTTGCGGCTGCGAATGATCTGCCCATCGGAACGATCATCACGGTGCATGACCTGGGGACTACGCAGATTGCCGGTGCGCTGCCTCCGGGTGCGATTACGAAAGCGTCCGACGCCGTCGGACGCGGCGTGATTTCACCCATCTACAAAGGCGAGGCAATTCTGGACAGCCGTCTTGCAGCCAAAGGGGCCGGAGGTGGCCTGGCAGCGGTTATCCCCAAAGGGATGCGCGCATGCGCCGTACGAGTGGACGATGTGGTTGGTCTGGCTGGTTTCGTGACCCCCGGGAAGACGGTGGACGTGCTGATCTCGGGCAATCCTCCGGGAGGACGCCTCACGTCGAATGACCCGGAAGTGCACACGCTGCTTCAGGACATCAAGGTGCTTTCAGCGGGTACGAATATTCAGAAAGACGCCAACGGAAAGCCGGAACAGGTTCAGGTCGTCAATCTGCTGGTGACTCCCAAGCAGGCGGAAAAGCTGAGTCTGGCATCAACGCAGACCCATATTCAGCTGGTGCTTCGGAACCCGCTGGACACCAAGCACGACAAGCTTCCGAATTACGCATTGGCCAATCTCTACGCAGGCGGTCTTATTCCCAAGCGCCCTGTTTATACAGGGGGCAGGGTGCGGCGCCCTGCGGCACCGCCGCCGTTTGTGATGGAAGTGATCAATGGGACAAGCCAGAGCAATACAAAGTTCGCTTCTTCTAAAGGACAACCGTGAGGATGAGTGTGAAAAGATCATTCCCAGTCGAGGGCGTACTCGCAACGGTTCTGCTGAGTGTCTCGCTTTGCATGGCGCAGACGGTCAGCACGAACTCATCAGGCAAGACGACGCAGGTCACCAACGACCTCTCCGTCACGGTCGGCAAGTCAGTGCTGGTAGACACGCTGCAGCCTATCATCCGCGTCTCCGTTGGTCCCGGTGGCTTTGCGGTCGCGCAGGGCATCACGCCGACGGAAGTGATGATCAACGGCACAAAAGAGGGCCAGACCAGCCTCATCATCTGGGAAGTAGGCGGGCAGAAGCAGTTTTTCAGCCTGACGGTGCGGCCCAGTGAAGCGCTCATGGACGCCAAGCTTCGCTCGGTGCGGCAGGAACTGTACAGCCAGTTCCCGGGCCAGCACATCGTAGTTTCCGGGTCGAACGGCACGGTATTTCTGAGCGGGACCGTGGACAACCTGGACGAATCCAACCGGGTGCAGGAGATTGCGGCGACGGCAGGCAAGGTTGTGAATCTGCTGTATGTAAAAGTACCGCCGTCCAAACCCCAGATTCTGCTGAAGGTGCGGTTTGCCAGCCTCGACCTGACCAGGGAAAGACAGTTGGGCCTCAACCTCTATAGTCTTGGTGCGACCAACTCGATTGGGGGCATCACGACCGGGCAATTCAGCCCTCCGTCGGTGACGTTCAGTGGCTCCCAGGCTACGGCGAATGTCAGCAACGGGCTTAACCTGTCCATCTTCCGGCCCGATCTGAATCTCGGCGCCACCATCCAGGCGCTACAGACGCTGGGCGTGGTGCAAATCCTGGCACAGCCGAATGTGCTGGCTGAGGACGGCAAAGAGGCCAGCTTCCTGGCCGGCGGCGAATATCCGGTTCCTGTGGTCGAGGCGACCGGCGCCGGAGTACAGCCGATGGTCACAATTGAGTTTCAGCAATACGGCGTGCAACTGAACTTCAGGCCAACCGTCACTCCGCGAAACACGATTCACCTGCAGGTGGCCCCATCCGTCAGCTCGCTGGATTATGCCAACGGCGTTACGCTGAACGGCTTCCAGGTGCCGGGCATCGACGTCCGCAATGTGGATACGGACGTGGAACTGAAAAACGGGCAGAGCTTTGTGATCGGTGGCTTGCTGGACAATCGCGACACCAAGACCTTCGAGAAGATCCCGTTTATCGGCGATGTTCCGATCCTCGGCCGGTTCTTCCAGTCGGTGCAGGACACGAAGCAGCAGACAGAGCTGATCGTCATTGTGACTCCAGAGATTGTGAAGCCGATCCAGCCTGGTCAGCCGCAGCCGAGGATCAAGTTCCCGGATAAATTCCTGCCCAATCCCAAGGGAATGCCGCCAATCAATCCGGTGCCTGCCACGGCAGTGACGGCGCCTGCGCCAGCCACCATTCCGGTGGAGAAGCTGCAGCAGGCTGAGAAACCGGAGAAGCCGCTGAACATTCAGAGCACATCGATGGGGTCTGGCTCGATGGGCGGTGGTACGGGCATGAGCACCGGCAGTGGAGCTCCATAGTTAAGGGATCCATGGAAAACAACGTTGTGACTGAAGCCAAAGCCCGGTCCATCCTGCAAAGGATGGCCGGGCTTTTTCGCAGGACGCCTCCTGCGCCAAAGCTTGCCACGGCATACAACGAGACGCGCGGCAAGCATCTGGCGACGCATCTTGAAGTGGCAGACACGGCCTATACACGCCGCAAAGGGCTGCTGGGCCGTGACGGTCTTGCACCGGGCAGCGGGTTATGGATTTTTCCCTGTGAATCCGTGCATACTTTCGCAATGCGCTTTGCGATCGACCTTGTCTATCTGGATCGCCACTGCGTGGTGAAGAAGGTGCGCTCCAGCGTACCACCGGGCAGGCTTTCGGCTTGCTTTACCGCGCGCTCGGTGATCGAGCTGCCGGCCGGGACCGTGGAGGCGACAGGGACCATGGCTGGGGATCGTATATCTATAGAGGCGAATTCCTGAGATCGAGTCCCTCAAGGGATTATTTGAAAGTTAACGGGCAGTTACCTGTGGAAGGCAAGGAGATAACGTATCTATCTGGTTTCAGTTGGGTTAGTGATAACTCAGATATATACAGCAGTGTTCCCGATAAGCTCAGAGTAGACGGTTATGCGCGGGGGAAAGCCGAAAAATCGTGTTGTATTTTGGGCTACGACGGGTCCAGACTGGTTTCCGGATGGCATGCGGGTTGCTACTCAATTCATACCAGCTGCGCATGGATCCAGGTGTGCGCTCGGCAAAACGAAGGGTGGCGACATGAAGGCAAAGTTGAATTTACTGGTCTATCGAATCTGGCATGCGATCAAGCGTGAAGAGGGGCAGGATCTGATTGAGTATGCCTTGCTGCTCGGGCTTATCTCGCTGGCCGCGGTGGCGTCCCTGAAGCCGTTTGGAAGCATTCTCTACAACTATTACCAGTATCTCCATAGCACGCTCTCGCCGTATTTCAATGGGTAGACTGGCAAGGGCTGCCGGATCCCCTACGCCGGGTTTCCGGCTCATCCCTGCCTGACGCGGCCGGCCGCTTCGCCCTTCGCGGTGGCCGCAGCAGGCCCGCAACCATACAGGCGATTACGGTCGCATTTGTTTCCTGCATCCTCAGGGATCATTCTGCTTCCCAACTTATTTCCCCATGCTTGTGTACAGGCTATGCCGCCGCCGGTTCCATCTGTATACGGTGGTGAACATGGCACCCTCCGATAGCTCCGCCCTAAGTTGCTGATTTCTCAGCATTGCCGGAAATCCCCATGATGGCCCCTGATTTGCAAGTGTATTCAGCACGGGTTCGTCTTGCGGACGGACACCTCACTTCAAAGTGCGAGGAAACAATCATGAATATGCTCTCCATGCTGGCTCTGAAGCTTCAGATGATTCTGAACCGTGAAGAAGGCCAGGACCTGATCGAGTACGCTTTGCTGGTTGGCCTGATTTCGCTGGCTGCTGTTGCCGCGATCGGCCCCATCGGCAGTGACCTGACCACGATCTACAAAGCCATTGCCGGCCAGCTCTCCACTGCTGCTGCTACTTAATCAACCCGCGGTTCTCAACCCGGATCGAAGTTCCGGCGCGGGTTTCGTTCCCACGCCGGAACTTCCTCCGATTCCATCCTCGCCCATGAGCAAGGCAGGCTGCATGCGCAGCCTGCCTTGCTCAGCGGCGAGTTTTTCATGAATCTCCTGTCAGCGCCTGGCCACTCCCAGCCAGGCACCAGTCTACCAAGTTGGTGACGCGTTGGAGTTCCCTGCTTCCACGGTTTATTGGCACACGGTAGAGCTCTTTGCAGGGCAGTGTGCGGGTACCAGCCAGGGAGTTGAGAAGTTTTTCCCGGTTCCCCTCAGAATTGGACGATTGCGCTACGGCTGCAAGAAACAGAGCTTCCATCAGTGGACGAGTATCTCACTTCAACATGCGAGCAAAGTACTTTATGATGACGCTCCAAATGCTGTGGATGCAGGTTCAAACGGTTCTGAACCGCGAAGAAGGTCAGGATCTGATCGAGTACGCCCTGCTGGTGGGTCTGATTTCGCTGGCTGCGGTTCCCGCGATCTTGGTTTCTGAGCAGTCGTAATGCATGGGCATCGTGTTTTGCTCAATGGCAAGATGATTGTGAGTACAATACGCTCAGCGCGGATGCCGCGCTCATGGGAACTGCCGTGCTGCTCTCGATTGTCATCCCGGTATTCAATGAGGAGCAGACTCTTCCCCTCACGCTTGTGCGTCTTCGGGATGTTCTGCGCGATACCTGCTGGGAAGTGATTTTTGTCGACGATGGAAGCGCGGATGCGACGGCCAGCCTGATCGAGGAGATCGCCCGCGCAGACGAGCGGGTACGGCTGATCCGCCTGAGCCGCAACTTTGGGCACCAGACCGCCATCACGGCGGGGCTGGACTTTGCGGACGGAGACGCCGTGGTAGTGATGGACGCGGATCTGCAGGATCCTCCCGAGCTGCTGCCGCGCATGCTGGAGCTTTGCGCGCAGGGGTACGACCTTGTATCTCCGCAGCGGGTGCTGCGGGAGAGCGACACGCCGTTCAAGCGCTGGAGCGCGGCCCTTTACTACCAGTTGATGGCCCGGATGGCGGACCAGAAACTGACGCCGCAGGTGGGCGACTTCCGGCTCTACAGCCGGAGGGCAGTGAAGGTGATGCGCAGCCTGCGTGAGCAGCACCGCTACATGCGCGGCCTTGCTGCCTGGTCAGGACTGAGGGAGATCGTGATTCCGTATGAGCGGCAGGCGCGCGCGGCAGGGCAGACCCACTACTCGCTGCTGCGCATGATTCGCTTTGCATGGACGGGGATTTCCTCGTTTTCGGCATTTCCGCTGCGCCTGAGCATTGCGGCGGGGTGCCTGTTGAGCCTGATTGGATTTTCATACCTGATTTTTGTGGTGGTGCTGGCCTTTACCGGTTCCAACCTGGTGCGCGGCTGGGCTTCGCTGATTGCGCTGGAATGCATTTTTTCCGGGATCATTCTGCTGGCGCTGGGCGCGATTGGGGATTACGTGGCGCGCGTGTATGAGGAATCCAAGGGCCGTCCGCTGTATATCGTAGCGGAGACGTGTAACCTGCCGACACATCAGATAGCTGTGCCACGC
>DAHVZZ010000073.1:0-5591 GCA_027323785.1 Acidobacterium sp.
CGACTACTACAACTTCGAGTCGCTGAATTTTCCGCCGGGGCATCCGGCGCGCGACACGCAGGACACGCTGGTGGTGGCGCAGCAGGAGCGCAAGCCGCTGCGGGAGCGCCTGCTGATGCGGACGCACACCTCGCCGGTGCAGATTCGGACGATGGAGCAGCAGGCTCCGCCGGTGCGCATTGTGATTCCGGGCAAGGTCCACCGCAACGACGCGGCCGACGCCACGCATTCGCCGATCTTCCACCAGGTGGAGGGACTGTGCGTCGATACAAATATCACCTTTGCCGATCTGAAGGGGACGCTGGATTTTGCGATGAAGGCGCTGTTCGGGTCGGGGGTGAAGACGCGGTTTTTCCCGTCGTTCTTTCCGTTCACGGAGCCGAGCGCGGACGTGCAGATCAGCTGTCCCTTCTGCGGACAGGCCGGCTGCCGCAAATGCAAGCACTCGGGGTGGATTGAGCTGCTGGGCTGCGGCATGGTGGACCCCGCGGTGTTCGAGTTCGCGCGGCTGAAGCAGCCTGCGTACGATCCGGCGAAGATCAGCGGCTTCGCCTTTGGGATGGGCATCGATCGGATTGCGATGATGAAGTACGGAATTGGCGATATTGGGCTCTTGTACTCGGGCGATTTGAGGTTTCTGGAGCAGTTTGCATGAAGCGGCAAGTCAGCGCTTCGCAAGCGAGTCAGCAAGTCAGCGAAAAGCCGACTGCTCGAACCCGCCATTTTCGCGACCTGCTGGTTTGGCAAAAATCGATGGAACTGGCTCGCACGCTCTATCGTGAAACTGAGGGTTTTCCAAAATCCGAGGTTTTCGGGCTTAGAGCCCAGTTGCGCAGAGCCGTAGTCTCAATTCCGAGCAATATTGCGGAAGGGCACGGTAGGCTCTCCGATGGAAATATGCGGCTCTTTCTGGGACAGGCGCGAGGCTCTCTCTTTGAACTGGAAACTCAGATTGAACTCGCTTCCGGGCTGAACTATCTCACGACGGAAGTGGAAAGGGAACTGCTGGAAGACTGTCATGAAGTGGGCAGGATGCTGAATGGGCTACTGGCGGTGCTGGAACACTGAACGGCTGACTTGCTGACTGGCTAACTCGCTATGAAGATTCTTTCCAATTGGATTCGCTCTTATGTTCCGGGCATCACGGTTACCGACCGGCAGATGGCCGACGATCTGACGCTGCGCGGCATTGCCGTGGACGGCGTCTTCGACCTTGGGCCGAATGGCTCGATGTTCGAAATGGACATTACCACCAACCGCGTCGATGCGATGAACCACTACGGCATTGCGCGCGAGGCGGCGACTATCTACGGGCTGGCGCTCGCGCCTCTCGATGCAGAACTGCCGAAGGCTAAGGCGGCCGCGCGGCCGTTTCCAGTTTCGATTGAGGACTCGGCGCGCTGCGGGCGCTTTACCGCGCGGGTGCTGCGCGATGTGAAGATTGGGCCGGCGACGGGCATGGTGGCCGAGCGCTTCCGGCTGCTGGAGCAGAAGCCCATCTTCAATGCCGTGGACGCGACGAACTACGTGGTGCTGGCGATGGGGCATCCGACGCACGCGTTCGATCTGGACAAGCTGGAGGGCGGGATCATCGTTCGCCGCGCGCGCAAAGGCGAGAAGCTGGTGACGCTGGACGGCGTGGAGCGCACTCTCGATGCTGACGATCTGGTGGTGGCCGACGAGCGCAAGGCGGTGGGGCTGGCCGGGGTGATGGGCGGCATGGAAACCGCCATCTCCGCGAGCACGAAGAACATCCTGGTGGAAGCGGCGTGGTTCGACCAGGGGAGCGTTCGGCGCAGCTCGAAGCGCCACCTGATTCATACGGATGCTTCCCATCGTTTCGAGCGCGGGGCGGATTTCAACGCTGCGCCGATCGCCAATGCGCTGGTGAGCCGGATCATTCTGGAGTCGGGAGGGTTCATCGAAGGCGAGCTGGTGGATGTGGTGATACCGGAAATCGAGGCACGCACGGCCAGCCGGTCCACGATCAGCTTTGCTCTGAGCGAGGCGCACCGCATCCTGGGGCCGACGGAAGAGGCGGAAGGGATCACGGCGTCCACCGCGGAGTCCATTCTGTCGGGTCTGGGCTGCACGCTGGAGAAAGCCGCCGACGAGGTGTGGTCGGTGACGCTGCCGAGCTGGCGTCTGGATGTGGAGCGCGAGATCGACCTGGTAGAGGAAGTGGCGCGAGTTTACGGGTACAACCGCTTCCGGAATACGCTGCCCGCGTTTGCCGGAACGGTGGTGGAGCTGCCGTGGGCGGAAAAGGAAGCGACGCTGCGGCGGACGCTGCTGGCGCTGGGATGGAACGAGGCTGTGTCTTCCACGTTCTGCTCGGCGGAGGACGCGGCGCTGTTTGCGCGGGAGCCGAATACGGCGGTGGCCCTGGGCAATCCGCTGAGCGAAGAGGCGGGGATGCTGCGTTCGTCGCTGCTGCCGGGGATGCTGGGGATGCTGTCGCTGAACATCAGCCGCGATCTGGAAGCGGCGGCGCTGTTTGAGATGGGAACGGTTTTCTCCGGCTCACCGGAGAGCGGGTATGCGCGGGTGGACGAGCGGCCGTCGCTGGCTATTGGCGCGACGGGAACGGTTTTTGGCGGCGGGGAGGCTGATTTCTACGATCTCAAGGGCGCAGTGGAGCAGCTGCTGGGGAAATTCAGCACGCGGTCGTTCTATTTCGACCGCTTCCCGGCGGAGAGCGGGCTGGCGCCGGCGTGGCTGCACCCCGGACGCAGCGCCCGCGCGGTTTGCGATGGGGCGACAGTGGCGTGGTTTGGGCAGCTGCATCCCGCCGAGGCCGAGCGCCGCAAGCTGAAGCAGACGATTCTGCTGGGGGAGATTTGGCTGGACCGGCTGTACCAGCACTCGCTGCGGCTGCCGGCGGTTCGCGAGCTTTCGCGGTATCAGCCGGTGCGACGCGACTTTTCGCTGATTGTGCCGGATCGACTCTCGTGGTCGGTGCTGGCCGATGCGGTTCAGGCCTTGTCGATTCCGGAGCTACAGAGTCTTGCGCCGAAGGAGATTCTGCGCGAGGCAAAGGGCATCATCCCGGAGGGCCACTATTCACTGCTGCTGCGGGTGGTCTTTCAGTCGCAGGAGCGGACGCTGCGCGAGGAAGAGACGCAGGCCTGGTCGCGCCAGATTGTTGCCGCGGTGGAGGCCGCCGGCGCGAGGCTCCGCGGCTAATAGAGAAGATTTCTCCTCTCCATTCGGAACGTTGTGAGCGCCATGGAGTTGTCCTGGATGGCGGGCGTGGGGGACAATCCCGTGGGGTGTTTCCTCCATCTGACTTAGTGAGGTGAGTTATGGAGCAGGACAAAGTGAAGCAAGGCAGGCGCGGAGAGGGTTCAGGCAGCGAGGAGAAGCCGGAGCGGCGGGAACCGCGCGGGTTCGGCGAGCACGCGCGCTCGCGCAACAGCGAAAACGCTCATGAACAGGGCTGGGGCCTCAATCAGGAACAGAGAGCGCGGGAGTCCCGCGAGGCGGGTGGATCCAGAGGCGGCACCGACTACGACTACGGGGCGAGGGACTTTGGCGACGAGCCGG
The DNA here is from genome assembly GCA_027323785.1 of Acidobacterium sp. Taxonomy (GTDB): domain Bacteria; phylum Acidobacteriota; class Terriglobia; order Terriglobales; family Acidobacteriaceae; genus Palsa-343. The sequence goes on from DAHVZZ010000073.1 coordinate 3,547, forward strand.
TGGACACGTCCGCAGCCCAGCCGGCCCGCTCGACGATGGAGAAGGCGGAGGAATTCCGGGGTCCGCGAATTGTGAGGAAGAAGAAGGCCGCTTAGAGGGCCTGTTCGAGGCGGGGATAGAGGCCGGAATGGCTGGTCTGATAGAGGGCGAGGAGCCGCTGCCGCATGAGGTAGTAGGCGGAGGCGGCCTCGTGCAGATGGAAGGGAATGAGGGTGGTGGATCGGCGCATGAGGGAATGGAAAAGCAGCGCCATCTCGACCCGGCGGATGGATTTCCGGAGACGGACCGCGTCGCGGCGGATGCGTTCGGTGACGATGACGCCTTCGTCAAAGTTCCAGCGCTGGGCGTGAGCGGCGAGCATCAGGATGAGGTTGGCGTTGGCTTTCATACTGCGGAGGCCTTCCCGGCCGCCGAGCATGAGCCACATATCGGGGGGCTCGAGGGTGATCTGGCCCTCTTTGGGCTCAAGGAAGTCCTGGGCGACGGAGCGGACGCGGTCGAACTCGACGGGCCGCAGCGCGGAGACTAACTCGGCCCAGCTGCGCTGATCGAGGCGAACGGCGGACATCTGCGATCTGATGGCGGCGCCGACCAGAATAACTACAACCGCGCCCAGCAGCACATAGGCCAGCACTTGGGATGCCTTTCCTTATCCTTTGACGGATGACTGAACCCGAGGGGAGCGGAACGCCAGTCTTTCAGGCGTCAATCCTGCGAAGATCGTACTCGACCCGCTGATGAAGTGCAAGTATATAAGCTTCTAAGTCGGGATCGATTGGCCGGCGCTCCGGCTCATCTTTCCACAACTGAAATGCAATCCAGCAGATAGCCAGGATATAGGCGACGATTCGCGCGGAATCAACCTCGGAGTAGAGCGGGCCGTAATTGTGGAGATAGCTCTGGACGGCGGTGGAGACGAGCATGACGCTGGTCCAGGCGGTGATGGCCTGGCCGATGGCCATCACGTGGCTGCGCCAGCCGAGGCCCAGCCTTCTGGAGGTAATGTTGAGTGCGACGCAGAACTCGCACATGACGATGCTGGTGAAGAGGTCGGTCCGCATCTCCCAGGCCATATAGCTTCTGGCATGGGAGACCGATATTCCCCAGGTGATGAGGGCGGCTACTGCAACTCCGCCCGTCGCGGCGAGAATGAATTGCCACGCGGCATCGCGCACCCAGGCGCCTGTGGGGCGGAGAACAACGCGCGCTATCTCGAAGAGAATGGCGATCTGAAGGGCAAAATCCACCCAGATACCGGGCACATAGACGCGCATATACCAGGTACGCGTTCCCAGCATGTAAATCAGGAAGAGGGCGATGGTGCGCAATTCCGCAAAAACTATCCAGGCGGTAAAGATTGGGAACTGACGCCACCGCTGACGCGCGTAGAAGACCCACAGAAGGATCAGGTTGACCGCGAACGGGGTAGCCCAGAGAACCTTCTGCGTTAAGGTAAGACCCATCGCACGCTCCGCCTCCAGCATAACCTTTGCGTCGTTAGCAGATTGCGGTGAGAGAGGCCGCGGGGCCGATTTTCGCAAAGAAAACCGGGCCCGCGCCTGTACAGAAGCGGTCAAAAGGGACTAAAGACCCAGAAACCAGTCCAGGAGGGCCTGGATAATGCCCGACGCTGGTGTGCCTGTAGTTTGCTGGCCGGCTGTTGGCATGCCGGGAGGATTGTTTGGATCTCCGCCGCCAGGGCCATAGGCGAATGCCGGCGACGCTATGGCGGCCAGCACCGCCAGAAGGACGAAATTCCGCAGATATTTTTTCATGGGGAACCGCCTCTCTTATCGCGTCTTAGGCGCGATGTGAGCCTGTTTTAAGAGATGCGGCAAACATGCCGGGGGACGGCGTATTTTGGGGGCGGTCGTTAGAAGGCGCTGTTTTGGCGTGTCTTTCCGGGGACGCAGCTCGCCCTTTTGGGGCGAGAAATGAGGTTCCGTTCGGCGGGCAAGACACAACCTCCGCGGAAGCTTCCGCGGCGGTTGTGTCTTACCGGCTGCTGGCCTGGTTACCAGACGCGGCAGGACTTTGCGGGCACC
>DAHVZZ010000077.1:0-2759 GCA_027323785.1 Acidobacterium sp.
CCGTTCTCCGCAGCGGCTTTCAGGCGCCTCCCGAGAGCGCTCGCCCTCGCGTCTGGTGGCACTGGATGAACGGCAACGTCTCCCGCGATGGAATCAGGCTCGACCTCGACTGGATGCACCGCATTGGCCTCGGAGGCTTCGATACCATCGACGCCTCCCTGGCCACGCCCCAGGTCGTGAAGCAGCGGGTCGTCTATATGACTCCGGTCTGGAAGAGCGACTTTCTCTATGCCACGCAGCTGGCCGAGCAGTTCGGGATGAAAGAATCGATCGACAGCTCCCCCGGCTGGAGCGAAACCGGGGGTCCGTGGGTCAAGCCTTCGCAGGGCATGAAGAAATATGTGTGGAGCGAAATCGTCGTCCCGGGCGGCAAGCCCTTCCGCGGCCAGCTGTCCCATCCACCGGTCGCCACCGGCGCGTTCCAGGACGACACGATCGGGGGCTGGTATGCCGCGTCCAAAACCGTCCCTCACTATTACGCGGATTCGGTTGTCGTCGCCTACCGCCTGCCGCCAACCGACATCCCCATTGCGTCGCAGCATCCGGTGATGAGCTGCAGTGGCGGCCATCCCGATTACGCCATGCTCACGGACGGCAATTTTGTGAAGACCACGTCGATTCCCATCCCGCCGAAGGGCGGGGAATCGTGGATTCAGTATGCGTTTCGCCAACCTGTGACCGTACGGGCGGTCAGCCTTGCCACGAAGAGCCTCAGCCAGGCGGCTGCCGTCGTCTACGGGATCGGCACGCCGCGGAAAGCGCTGGAGGCGAGCAACGACGGTATCCACTGGCGTATGGTCACCCAGCTTGAGACCAGCGATTCCCCGGAGACGACGATTGCCTTTCCGCCGGTGACGGCCAGGTTTTTCCGGGTTACATTCCGGCGCGGAGTGGCGCCGCAGCCGCCCTTCTGGGCGAGAGGGATCAGCCTGAAGGCTTATGCAAAGGGTGTGGGCCCCGCGCCCCAGGGTTACCCCATCGCAGAACTGGTGCTGCATTCCGGGGCCCGAGTGAATCGCTGGGAGGAGAAGGCGGCCTTCGTTCCCGCCGTCGATCTCTATCGTTTCCCTACGCCGAACTACAGCCCTCGCAGCGCCGTCAAGCCATCCGACGTGATTGACCTCACCTCGAAGATGGGTCCCGGCGGAACTCTCGACTGGACGCCTCCGCCGGGCCGCTGGGCCATTCTCCGCTTTGGCTACAGCCTCCTCGGCATCACCAACCATCCCGCGCCCGTGGAGCAAACGGGGCTCGAAGTGGACAAGCTGGACGGCAACGACGTTCGCCAGTACATGGAAACCTATCTGAATAACTACAAGAGCGCGGTCGGCGCCGATAACATGGGGCAGCACGGCATCACCAGCCTGACCAACGACAGCTGGGAAGCCGGCTCGCAGAACTGGACCGGCGACTTCCTGCAGCAGTTTCGTACGCTTCGCGGTTACAACCCCATCCCCTGGATGCCGGTGCTGACCGGCGTGGTCGTCGGCAGCCCCGCGCAGAGCGACCGCTTCCTCTGGGACTTCCGCGAGACCATTGGGGATCTGATTGCCAGCCAGCATTACGGCGTCATCCAGCAGGTTCTCGATCAGTGGCACCTGCACCACTACTGCGAATCCGACGAAAGCGGCCGCGCCTTCGTCGCCGACGGCATGGAGGTCAAGAAGGACTGCCAGGTGCCCATGGGCGCAATGTGGACCCAGACCCTGCACGCCAACGGAACCCGCTACGACTACAACGCCGACGATCGCGAGTCCGCATCCGTCGCTCACATCTACGGCCAGAACCTGGCCGCTGCGGAATCCATGACCGCCGCCGCCTCGCCCTGGGGCTGGTCGCCCGCGACCCTCAAACCCACCGCCGATCAGGAATTTCTCAACGGCATCAACCGCTTCTTCATCCACGAGTCCGCGGAGCAGCCGCTCATCGACAAAAAGCCCGGCCTTACGCTCGGCCCCTTCGGCCAGTGGTTCAACCGCAATGAGACCTGGGCCAGCCAGGCCGCCCCATGGATCACTTACCTGGCCCGCAACAGTTACATGCTGCAGCAGGGCCGCTTTGCCGCCGACATTCTCTACTACTACGGACAGGACACCAACCTCACCGCTATCTACAACAGCCGGTCCCCGAACCTGCCCAATGGCTACGACTTCGACTATGTGGATGCCGATGCGCTGACCCACGTCCTCGGCGTCAACGGCCAGGGTGAAATCACCACCCCCGGCAAAGTCACCTATCGCATCCTCGGCCTCAATCAAAACAGCCGCCACATGTCGCTCACCGTTCTGCGCGCCATCCACCGGCTGCTGCTCCAGGGAGCCAGCGTGGCCGGTCCCAAACCAGCCAACGACCCCAGCCTCGCCGACAATCAGGCTGATTTCCACGCCCTCGCCAACCAGCTCTTCGGCAACGGCTACGGCATCCGCCATATAGGCAAAGGCACGGTTTACGCCGGCCAGACCGTCGCCCAGGCCCTTGCCGAAATGCACATCTCACCCGACTTCAGCTATATCGCGACCCTGCCCGGCGCCAACCTGAAGTTCATTCACCGCCGCCTCGCCAGCGGCGACGTCTATTTCGTCGACAATCGCAGCAACCACCCCGCCACGGTTGAGGCCAGCTTCCGCGTCGCCGGTCGCGTTCCCCGCCTGTGGCACTCCGGTAGCGGCAAAATCACCCCGGTTTCCTTCACGATCGCCCATGGCCGCACCACAATCCCGCTGCACCTTGGCCCCTGGGGCTCGGTCTTCGTGGTCTTT
>DAHVZZ010000093.1:0-22204 GCA_027323785.1 Acidobacterium sp.
CTCCTCGAAGTCGCCGGTGGTCATGGAGCGGGAGTACATCGATCCGCCGTATACAGTCTTCGAGTCGGGCAGCACGACGATCATTTGCTTCGCGCCCTGGGCGTAGGCGCCTTCGATGGTCTGCGGCACGTGGATTTCGTGGGTCCACTGCTCGGCTCCGATGGAGTATCCGTGCAGGGCGTACACCACAGGGAAGCGGCGATGCTTATGGGTGAAATAGCTGGGCGGCAGGAAGACAATTACCTGGCGGTTAACGGCGTCGCCTTCCAGGTTGCCCTCCAGCGAAGCGCCGTGAATCACGATGTGCTGGACCGTGACATGAGGCGCGCCTGGGATTACCGGAGGCACCTCGGTTTTCACCTGTGCGTGGACCAGTCTCGAGCCAAGCAGCGCCAGGGCCGCGAGAGCGGCAAAAGTGGCGAGATTCCTGCGTAACGTCATTGTTCTGTCCTCCATTCAACCTCGTAGCGTTTGCGTCTCCTGGGCCGGAAGACATTCCTCCGGGCCCGGAGGGGGAAAGAACCGGGGCAGAAAGCGCGGGACTCCGCCCGGAAAAAACAGGCGAGCCCGGTTGTAAGCCTTTACCGTGCCGTATACCGCAATTCCGGCTTGGGAGTAAATCGATTCTCTTCCACAGAATAGAGCCCATGGTAGCTCCAGGGATTATCGAATGGAAAGTGCTTTTTGCCGGTAAAACAGATTTCACAACCGCGCACCGCGCCGGTCGCCCAGTCGGTACGATTCGGCCGAGGCGTGGAAGTCATTGATCGGCCAGTCCAGACACGGCCAAATCTCACATCGGCCCCGGCATGACCGATCGCTCTGCCCTACAAATAAATCGCTTTACACGGGTATGGAGTACGCGCTAATCTGGCTGGCCAGGAAACGTTTCCATCCAATTTCATCACTGAAATTTCGGGTTTGTTCCAGGAGAGGTCCAGTGGCCGTGAAGAAGATGCGAATTACACAACTTGCCTGTGCGGTTTTGTGCCTGCCGTTTGTTGCCGCGACCGGTCAGACCACACAGCCGGTCGTCCCAAAACGGATTGCGGTCGACATCAACACGCAGCAGATCAGTCGACCAACATCCAAATACGAATTCGGTATGTTCATCGAGCAACTCGGGCCGCTGGTCTATCGCAGCCTGTGGTCCGAGATGCTGGACGATCGCAAATTCTACTTCCCGATCACGGTCGCGAAGCCGAAGCCCGCCGGGCCGCCCCATCGCGGGGGATTCCGCGGGGCGGGTTTGCGCAAATGGCGTCCCGTGGGGCCGGAGGGGGTGGTCACGATGGACACGAAGGCTCCTTTCGTCGGCGCGCACAGTCCTCGCATCGCACTGAACGCTTCCACTCCGCACGGTATTCAGCAGACGGGGCTGTCCCTCGTCAAGGGCAAGCGGTACATCGGCCACATCTGGCTTCGGGGAACGCCGGGCAGCACGGTGAAGGTAGCGCTGGTCTGGGGCTCCGCCGCCGGCGAGAGCGAGACCGCTGCCTTCCATCTGACGGCAGATACTTATAAGAGTTTTCCCTTCCATTTCACCGCCGGCGCAGACACGAGCAAAGCGACCTTTGCCATCACCGGTACGGGGATGGGGGATTTCCATGTGGGCACAGCCTCGATGATGCCGGCCGATAACATCGACGGCTTTCGTCCGGATACCATTGCCCTGCTGCGCCAGCTGCACTCCGGCTTCTGGAGACTGCCTGGCGGCAATTTCCTGTCCGACTGGAGCTGGTACGACGGGATCGGTCCCCGCGACAAGCGTCCGCCCACATTCGACTATGCGTGGAATGCGATGCAGTCCAACGACGTGGGTCTGGATGAGTTTATGACGCTGTGCAAGCTGATCGGCGTTGAACCCTACATTACCGTCAATGCCGGTTTTGGCGATGCGCATTCGGCAGCCGAGGAGGTGGAGTACATGAATGGCTCCATCCACACGCGGCTGGGAGCGGAACGCGCGCGCAACGGCCATCCGGCACCGTACGACGTGAAGTACTGGGACATCGGCAACGAACCCTATGGATCGTGGCAGCTCGGCCGTACGGACCTGAAGTATTACGTCCTCAAGCACAACGAATTTGCCGCGGCGATGCGCAAAGCCGATCCCTCCATCATTCTTCTGGCTTCCGGCAACATGCCCGAGCCGATGGATCTGACGGGCGAGATGCGCGCGAAGGACGTGGATAACATGCGCGCTGTCGAAGGCACGCCGGAAGACTGGACGGGCGGGGAAATCCAACACTGCTGGGGCAACTTCTCCGGTATCACCCAGCACTGGTATGCACAGGCGGGCCAGCACTTCGACATCCAGAAGGCGAAGCATCTGCCACTCAACGCTCCGACCGCCGACGGCTATGTGAAGGTGCACCAGACGACGCTGCAATACGCGCGTTACCCAGCCAACATCGTCCACCTGCAGGCTCAGGCGTGGCATCGGTACGAGCAGCGTTTTCCGGAGATGAAGAAGAAGCACATCTTCCTTTCGATCGACGAATACGCGTACTTCGGCGGGAGTTTTATCGCGGGCCCGGATCTCAAGCTTGCCCTGGCCTACGGCATGATCCTGAACGAAATGCTTCGCCACACGTCTTTCCTGCGGATGTCGGCGCACACCATGGGAGTCTCGACAATGGACTACACTCCCACGGCAGCCGTCTTCAACACCACGGGACTCGTGTACAAGCTCTACGGCGATCACATCGTTCCCGGATCGATACCGGTCGCGATCTCCGGCAACTCGCCGCAGCCGGCGCCCCAGTATCCAGTTGGAGGCGATCAGCCAAAGACCAACTCCGGCAGTCCGACGTATCCGCTGGATATGTTTGCGGCGCTGACGCCGGACCGCAAGTTCCTGAACATCGCGGTTGTGAACGCGACCGGTAAGGAACAGCAGTTCAACCTGAATGTTGCGGGGATGCGGGTCGACGGGCCTTCAACGCTGTGGCAACTCACGGGGAAGGATCTGCAGTCCGCCGATCGTGTCGGGCAGGCGCCGCAGGTGACAATCCACCAGATCGCAATCGGCAACGATCCGCATACCATCTCGGTGGCTCCGATCAGCGTCGATATCTATCGGTTCCCGGTGACGCAAACGGCACAGTAAACAGGGAGAGCCTGCGGCCGGTCACCCGGCTGTAGGCTCCCCATAGACCAAATCAGCCAGCGGCGTTTGCACTCCGACGCCGCTGGCAGCCAATTGTCTGCGTGACATTCTGACGCCGATCTTCCCCCGGGAGAAAGAAGGGATCGTTATGCGGCAGTACCAATTCCTCATTCTGGCCGCCGCGGCCTCGTTCACTGCGCTGGCCGCCGGAGCGCAAACGGCGCAATCTTGCGCGGACCTCAAAAATCTGAAGCTGAGCGGCGTGGAGATTACCAGCGCGCTCGCCATGCAGGCCGGAGCGCCGGTTCCGGCATCGTTTCCGCGCTACACCGGAAGTCTGCCCGCGCACTGTCTTGTCCAGGGGGTCATCGACCCCCGCAAAGGAGTTGACGGCGTGGAATATGGGATCGGCTTTGCGGTCGCCCTCCCTCTGAAAAGCGCCTGGAACGGCGACATGATGATGCAGGGTGGCGGTGGCGGCGATGGAATACTGTTCTATCCCGCCGGGGCGTCCTACGCGGGGAAGAGGCCCGCGCTCAACCGTGGGTTTGCGGTGGTGAGCACGGACAGCGGGCATAAGTCGAAGCACGGGATGTTCGACTTCTCCTTCATGAAGGATCAGCTCGCGTATCTGAATTTCGCCTACCGCGCCAATGCCGAGGTCGCCGCGGTAGCCAAGCGGATCGTCACCACCTACTACACGAAGCCCGCGGCGTATTCCTACTTCGTTGGCTGCTCCACAGGCGGACGTGAAGCGATGATTCTGTCGCAGCGCTATCCGACCGTCTTCAACGGCATCGTGGCGGGCGATCCGGCCATGCGTACGGGGCTTTCCAATCTGGCCATCGGTCAGTGGATTCCCGTGGCGTATAACCAGGCATCTCCGAAGAACGCCGCCGGCAAGCCGGAGATTTCGAAATTCCTCACCGATGCGCAGCGCAAGCTTTTTATGCAGGCACTGCTGAAGAAATGCGATGCCCTCGACGGAATCGCGGACGGAATGATCTTCAACCCCATGGCCTGCCACTTCGATCCTTCGGTGCTGGCGTGCAAGCCGGGGCAAACCACCGGCTGCATCGCGCCCAACAAGATCGCCGCGATCAAGAAGGCCTTCGCCGGCCCGAAAAACTCGTATGGCACGCAGGTCTATCCCGGGTTCCTGTATGACACCGGCATTACCATGAAAGGCTTTGTGCCTGGCCTGCTCAACATGGGAGAGGGCGGCATCTTCGGCCCCTACACTACCGCGACAACGATCGACGTCGACAAGCTGGCGCTGCATGCGTCAGACCCGCTGGTTGAACCAGCCTCCACCAATCTCACCACTTTCTCTCAGGATGGCGGCAAGCTCATCTTCTTCCATGGCGACAGCGATCCCTGGTTTTCGCCACTCGACACGCTTGGCTATTACAAATCGATGGCGGCGGCGAATGGCGGCCTGCAGCAGGTAGAAAACTGGAGCCGTCTATTTCTGGTGCCCGGCATGGCGCACTGCGGCGGCGGGCCTTCTCTCGACCAGTTCGATATGCTCACTGCCATCGTGAACTGGGTGCAGAAAGGCAAGGCGCCGACGGCGGTCATCGCAACCGGCCACGCGTTTCCGGGCCGGAGCCGCCCACTTTGCGCTTACCCAAAGCACGCTCAGTACCTGGGCCATGGAAACCCCCAGGACGCGAAGAATTTTAGCTGCCAGGATTAACCCTTCCGGTACTACTCTGCCGGCGGCGCAGAACAGGGCGCCGCCCTCTGATCCCTTGTCGAATCTCAGGAGGCCCGACTCGATGATTTCCAGACGCAAGCTTGTTATTTCCGCTGTGGTGAGCCTGCTGGCTATGCCGGGCTGCTGCTTATTCGCCCAAACTGCTCCGAAAACGAAGCAGGCAAAGACACCTTCCCTGGACAGCGCGATTTTTGGCGGCAGCACCGCCGCCCCCAAAACGCTCCCCTTCGTCAGCTCGATCTTCGGTGACGACATGGTTCTTCAGCGCGGCAAGCCAGACACCATCTGGGGCTGGTCCAAACCGGGCGATACCGTGCATGTCCAGATCGCGGGCCACAGCGCGAGCGCGGTGGCGGCATCCGACCGCCGCTGGCAGGTAAAGATTCAGCCGCCGCCGACCGGTGGCCCATACACCATGAAAGTGACGGAGGGCGAGCAGACCGCGGAGTTCCACAACGTGATGGTCGGCGATGTCTGGATCTGCGGGGGGCAGTCGAACATGGAGGTGCCGCTGCGTTTTTCGGATAACTCGGCGGCGGTGGTGAAGAAGGCGAATTACCCCGACATTCGCTACTTCACCGTGGGCGAACATACCGCATACCATCCCACGTACACCATGCGAGGGTCGTGGAAGGTCATCACGCCCCAGACGGCGGACTGGGTTTCCGCAGTTGCGTTCTACTTCGGTCGCAAGCTTCACGAGGAGCTTCACGTTCCCATCGGGCTGGTAGTCGATTCGGTCGGCGGATCGGCCGGTGAAAGCTGGGCCAGCGCCGCCGCCCTGCGACCGCTGGGCGATTACGACGTGCCGCTGGCCACGATGGATCACCTGATCTCTCAGGGCTCTCCAGCCTATGGCAACTACATCATGCCCTGGTACGACGAGTACGATATCGGGCTGAAGGGAAAATGGTTTGCTCCCGGTTACAACGACTCAAACTGGAAAGAGGTAAGCCTTCCCGGCGGGTTCGCAAGCCTCGGTCTGCCGACCACACCGGCTGTTGCCTGGTTCCGCAGGACGATTACGCTACCCAACCCGCTTCCCGCCGGGATGTCTCTCATGTTCCTGGGCGAGATCCAGCGCATGGATAGTGTCTGGGTCAACGGGCAGTATGTGGGCGGCAGCGCATGGGTGGAGAACCCGCGCGTCTATTTCCTGCGCCCCGGAGTGCTGAAACCGGGTAAAAACCTCATCGCGATCCGCATCTTCAAGACGAAACCGGATGGCGGCTTTCTCGATCCCCCGGCGGACTTCCACCTGATGCTGGGGAATCACAGCATCGTCCCGCTTGCTGGTCAGTGGAAGGGCAGGATCAGCGTGGATGCTCGTCCGCCGCATCCCATGCCTCTCCACTTCGCGAACTGGCCCGTGATGCCGGCGGTTCTTTACAACGGCATGCTGGAGCCGATTGCACCGCTCTCCATCAGCGGAGCCGTCTGGTATCAGGGTGAACAGAACTCGCCGCGCGGATACGAATACCGCCGGCTTCTTCCCGCGGTCATCGCCAACTGGCGCCGGCTCTTCGGCCAGGGCAATTTCCCGTTCTATATTGTGCAGTTGCCCGCCTTCGGTCCTCGCAGTACCACACCCACGGATGACGGATGGGCCGACATTCGCGAATCGCAGGCCATCGTGGCGAAAACCGTGCCGAATTCGTGCCTTGCCGTCATCATCGACACTGGCGACCCGAAGAGCCTCCACCCCGGTGACAAGAAGCCGGTGGGCGACCGGCTGGCCTATTGCGCGCTGGCCAAACACTATGGGAAGCACGTGCCCTATTCCGGGCCCACGCTCGCGTCCGTCCAGCGGCTGTCCCACTCCATCCGGCTTCGCTTCGCGCACGCGAATGGCGGCCTGGTGGCCAAGGGCGGAAAGCTGGAAGGCTTCTCGATTGCCGGCAAGGACCAGAAATTTTACTGGGCCAACGCGACCATCCACGGCAACACCGTGGTTGTCTCGTCGCCTTCCGTGCCCCATCCTGTTCAGGTTCGCTACGACTGGCAGTCGGATCCTCAGGCGACGCTGTTCAATGGCGCGGGATTGCCGGCGGGCCCGTTCCGCACGGACCACTGGCCTGTGGTGACGCAGGGCGTCAGGCCGTACTGACGCTGAATACTCTGAGATGGCTGTGGGGCCTGGCCTTTGGCTGTGCGGCGTCGGGGCCCATGCGGCCCTTGCGTGATCGAAATGGGTTGACCCCACGCTCGCTTTAGCGAAGTGAGGTGCAGTTTTGCGCCGGCTGCCTGGCGGACGGGAGCGAAAGGCACAGTTACCAGCGGCAGGTAAATTTTGGTCTGGGAGCAGGCGCGACTGCTCAACTTGTGCCACACTATATTCGAACAATCTAATATTCCATTGTTATGAACGACTCGCTACGCCGGTTCAAAGCCGGTATTTTCCAGGCTCTGGCGCATCCCACGCGGATCGCGATTCTGGAGCATTTGGCTGAAGGGGAATGCTCTGCGGGAGAGCTGATTGAGAAGCTCGGGATGGAGCAGGCCAATGTTTCGCAGCACCTGGGCGTGCTGCGTGCGCGGCAGATTGTGGTGAACCGCAAAGCCGGCAATCAGGTTTTCTATTCGGTGCGCGACCCCGTGATTCTGGAGATTCTCGCCCTAATGCGCCGCTATTTTCACCAGCACCTGAAGGAATCCATGGAGATGCTGGAGCAGATGGAGGATCTACCCGTGGAGCAGAGCGGATGAAGCACCTCGGCTCCACGCTGGTACTTCGCCCCAAAGAGCTTCCCGCTGCCGGTGACATCAGCAGGGGAAGAAGGGGCTCGATGGTTTGTCCGGTTTGATATCCCTGGATCTGAAGACGATGAATGGATTACCGGAGCACGCGCTGACGTGTCTCCTGTTTGCGGTGGTTTTCTGGACTCTGCTGGGCCTGGTTGGGCTTGCATCGCGGAGCCTGCGGGTGGTGGCGCGGGTGCTGTTTCCACTGGGGGCGGCGGCATGTGCCGGAGTTGCTTTGGTGGCAGGCTCGTTCCTGGTGCAGGGCGCTGCGCCACAGACGATGGTGCTTCCGCTGGGACTGCCGGATCTTCCGTTTCACGTGCGGCTGGATGCCCTTTCCGCGTTCTTTCTGATGTTGCTGGGCATTGCGGGAGCGGGGATTTCGCTCTTTTCATCCGGATATTTCCGCCCCGGCGACGGGACCACATCGGCGGCGCTGATGGGGCTGGAGTATCACCTTTTCCTGGCCAGCATGGCCGTGGTGATGCTGGCCGATGACGCGTACATCTTTATGGTCGCGTGGGAAACCATGGCGCTGAGCTCCTACCTGCTGGTGACAACACAGCACCGCATTCCCGAGATACGCCGTGCCGGATTTCTGTATCTGCTCATGGCGCATCTGGGCGCGATCTGCATTCTGCTGAGCTTCGGAGTGATGCAGGGGGGGAGCTGGCAATTCACCTTCGACGCGATGCGATCGGCAACGTTGTCGCCGGTGTGGGCTTCGGTTGCCTTTGCGCTGGCGCTGCTGGGATTCGGCGCGAAGGCAGGGCTGGTTCCGCTGCATGCCTGGCTGCCGGAAGCGCATCCGGCAGCGCCGTCACCGGTCTCGGCCATGATGAGCGGCCCGATGCTGAAGACGGCGATCTATGGGCTGCTACGTGTGGACTTCGACCTGCTGCACGGCCGTTACTGGCAATGGGGGGCGGCGGTGCTGGCGCTGGGCCTGTTCTCGTCGCTGTTTGGAGCCATCTTTGCGGCGGTGCAGACGGACATGAAGCGGCTGCTGGCCTACTCGTCCATTGAGAACGTCGGGCTGATCTTCGCAGCCATCGGGCTGGCGATGCTGTTCGGTGCAAGCCATCTGTACCTTTTCGCGGCTCTGGCACTGGCCGCCGCGCTGATCCACTGCCTGAATCACTCGCTCTTCAAGAGCCTTTTGTTTCTGACGACAGGTTCGGTGCTGCACGCGACGCAGCAGCGCAGCCTGGGCAAGCTGGGCGGACTGATTCGGCGGATGCCGTGGGTGGCGGTGCTGGCGCTGGTGGGAACGCTGGCGATTGCCGGCCTTCCTCCGCTGAACGGCTTTGTATCGGAGTGGCTGCTGCTGCAGTCTTTCCTGTTTACGCCGCGACTGCCGCACCCGTTTCTCAACATGCTTGTCCCGCTGGGCGCCGCGGTGCTGGCGCTGACGGTGGCGCTGGCGGCCTACGTCATGGTGAAGTTCTACGGGATCATTTTTCTGGGGCAGCCACGGGAACCGATCCTCGAACATGCGCATGACGCCAACCTGCTGGAGCGGGCCGGGCTGATGTGGCTCGCAGCCGGCTGTGTGCTGATCGGGGTGGTCCCGAGCATTGCGCTGCGCGCAGCCGGCAAGGTGAGCACGCAGTTGCTGGGTCAGGCGGTCGCCCCGGTCTCATCGCTGTGGCGGATTGCTCCCGTTGCGCCGCAACAGGCTTCCTACAGCGGGCTGGTGTTTCTGGCGGGCATCGCCGCAGTCATTGTGGTGACGTTTCTCCTTGTGCGGTTGCTGGCGCATGGACGCATGCGCCGAACGCCGGCCTGGGACTGCGGCTATCCATGGCAGACGCCGCGGATGCAGGACACGGCCGAAGGGTTTGGGCAGCCGATCCGCCACATCTTCGGAACGTTTTTTCACATGGAGCGCGAGATGCCCGAGCCCGACGATGCAGTGCCTCGCTACAGCATCCGGATTGAGGATCGCTTCTGGCGCGTCCTGTATCAGCCTGTGGCGCGCGCAGTGCAGCGCACCGCCGACGCGGTCAGCGTGCTCCAGGGAGGGCGGCTCTCGGTCTATCTGCTCTTCAGTTTTCTTACTCTGCTGGCGCTGCTGGTATTCGTGATATGAGGACCATTGCAGCGGCAGAACAAGTCGGAGAGGTGATGCTGGCGATCGGCATCGCGCCGCTGTTTACGGGATGGATTGCGCAGTGCCGCGCGTGGCTGCAGAATCGCACAGCGCCTCCGCTCCTGCAGCCCTATCGAATGCTGTGCAAGCTGTTCGCCAAGGATGCGGCGCTGGCGGAGAACGCATCGCCTCTGTTCAGGTCCACGCCTTATATTCTGTTTGGCACGATGGCGCTGGCCGCGGGAATCATTCCCTCGGTCGCAACGGACCTGCCATTTGCGCACGCGGCCGACGCCATTGCCCTGATCGGCCTGTTCGCGACGGCGCGCGTCTTCCTTTCGCTGGCGGCCATGGATATCGGAACGGCATTCGGCAGCATGGGCGCGCGGCGGGAGATGATGATCGGTTTCCTGGCTGAGCCCGCTCTGCTGATGGTGCTGTTCAACGCATTTTTGCTCTTCGGCAGCACGGCTCTGCCTCGCCTTGTGGACAGCTATGCCAGCCATCCGGGGGTACTGGACCCCAGCGTAATCTTCGCCGCAGTGGCCTTTCTGATGGTGTTGCTGGCGGAGAACGCGCGCATTCCCATCGACAATCCGACAACGCATCTGGAACTGACGATGATTCACGAGGCGATGTTGCTGGAATATTCGGCGCGCCATCTGGCCCTGATGGAATGGGCATCCAGCCTGAAGCTGCTGAATTATGCCTGCATCGGCTTTGCACTTTTTCTGCCGTGGGGGATCGCGATTCATGGGGCCAGCGGAGCCGGCGCGCTGACGATCGCGCTGGCGGCGCTGCTGGTCAAGCTGATCGGCGCCGGGGCCGCGCTGGCGCTCATTGAGTCTCTCTCGGCCAAGCTGCGGCTCTTCCGCGCGCCGGAGTACCTGGCCATCGCCTTCCTGATGGCTGTTCTGGGACTGCTGGTTCACCTGCTGCTGGGGGCGGGTACTCATGCTTAAGTCGCATTTCGCCATGCAACTGCTGCAGTTGCTGGCTGCCGGTCTGCTGCTGATCTCCTTTGCCATGCTCTCGCGCCGGCGGACCCAGCGGCTGGTAGTGCTGCTTGCCTGGCAGGGAGCGATCCTGTTTGCATCGACCATGCTGGTGGCGTGGGACGCGAGCCTGAAGGAGCTGTACTTCTCCGCCGCGCTGACGCTGCTGCTGAAGGTGATTGCGCTGCCGTGGATCCTGCATCGGCTGATCCAGCGGCTGGGAGCGCAGTGGGACAGCGAAACGCTGGTGAATATTCCCGCCACGATGCTAGTGGGCCTGATGCTGGTGATTTTTGCATTCGGACTGGCGCAGCCGATCAGCATGATGGCAACGACGATCACTCGCCACACCATCGGGATTGCTCTCGCGGTGATCCTGCTGTCGTTTCTGATGATGATCACGCGGCGCAAGGCGGTGACCCAGGTGATCGGATTTCTTGCCATGGAGAATGGTTTGTTCTTTGCCGCAACGAGTGCAACCTACGGCATGCCCATGGTGATCGAGCTGGGCATCGCGCTCGATCTCCTGGTGGCGGTTTTCATTCTCGGAATTTTCTTTTTCCAGATTCGCGAGCAGTTCGACAGCCTCGATCTGCACCATCTGGAAAGCCTGCGGGAGGACTGATGGTATTGCTGCTGGTGATCGGATTGCCGATGGCAGGCACGCTGCTGCTGGCTGTGACGGGAGCGCGGCGATTTGCCGCGGAACTGAATGCAGCGGTGAGCCTGGCGACGCTGGTTGCAGCGGCTGTGCTGGTAGTGCGGGTGATCCGGCACGGACCCATGCTGGTCTGGAACGACCAGTTCTTCGTGGACCCGTTCAATGTCTTCCTCGTGGCGCTGACGGCCTTCGTCGGTTTTACCACGGCACTTTTTTCACGGCCCTACATGCGGATCGAGCAGGACCATGGCCGCCTGAACCCCCTGCGGCTGCGTCTGTACCACAGCATGTATCAGCTGTTTATGGCGGCCATGCTGCTGGCGTTGCTGACGAATAATATGGGGCTGCTGTGGGTGGCCATGGAAGCGGCGACACTCTCGACGGTGCTGCTGGTGTCGCTCTATCGAACTCGAGCGAGCCTGGAGGCGGCGTGGAAATACTTCATCCTGTGCGGAGTGGGGATCGCCCAGGCGCTCTTCGGCACCATACTCCTGTACCTCGCCGCGGAGAAAACGCTGGGGAGCCAGGGCATGACCGCTCTGCTGTGGACGCATCTGGACGCGGTGAAAACGCATCTTGAGCCGCGTGTTCTGGGTCTTGCGTTTGTATTTCTGCTGGTGGGCTACGGCACGAAAGTGGGTCTCGCTCCGCTCAACAGCTGGCTGCCCGATGCTCATGCAGAAGGCCCGACGCCGGTTTCGGCCGTGCTCTCAGGCCTGCTGCTGAACGTGGCGCTGTATGCAGTGATCCGCTGCAAGGTGCTGGTGGAGGGCTCCATCGGTCCTGCGGTTCCGGGTCGAATGCTGATGGCTTTCGGATTGGTGTCGGCGCTGCTGGCGGCGTTCTTTTTGTGGCGGCAGCGCGATATCAAGCGGTTGTTTGCCTATTCTTCGATCGAGCATATGGGCATCATCACCTTTGCATTCGGCATTGGCGGGCCCATCGCCAATTTTGCGGCACTGCTGCACATGACGGTACATTCGCTCACCAAATCGTCGATTTTCTTCTCCGCCGGGCATGCGTCGCAGACCGCCGGCAGTCAGCGGATGGAGGACATTCGCGGTCTGGCGGCGGTGAGCCCAACGGTCGGCTGGGGATTAATGCTGGGTGCAATTGCGATTCTCGGGATGCCGCCTTTTGGCGTTTTCTCCAGCGAATTTCTGATCCTGACTACGGCCATGCGGGATCATCCCTGGACCACGCCCGTGCTGCTGCTGGCTCTGGGTGTGGCCTTCGCGGCTATTTTCAGCAAGGTGCAGCCGATGGTGTTCGGACAGAGTCCGTCAGCGTCGCTCTCGCGCTCGCCCGCACTGCTGCCGGTCTTTGTGCACCTCGGCATCGTGTTGATGCTGGGCCTGTATATTCCACCAGCTCTGGCGGACTGGTATCGCGCGGCTGCGCACCTGATTGGATGAGGAGATGAGCACAGATTTTTCGCTGCCGACAGAGGACGCCGTACCGTCCAACTTGCCGATCGCGCGGATTTCCGTCACGGCCGCCGAGTGGCTGAGCACCACCGCGTGGCTGCACGCGGAAAATGCGCGGCTGCTGTCTTTGTGGGGAACGGATGACCGGGACCGGGACGGCTGCTTCCGCATCTATGGCGTCTGGCTGCTGCCGAAACGCGTCATTCTTCTGGAACACAGGATTCTCGATACAGCCCAGGCATGCTATCCGGGCGTGGCGGATCTTTTTCCGGCGGCTGCGAAAATGCAGCGCGCTGTCCACGACCTGCTGGGCGTTGCTCCCGACACAGGCGACCCACGCGGATGGCTGCGGCATGACGGCTGGCCGGAGACGGTGTTTCCGCTGCGGCGGGATTTCAACGGCGCCTCTGAGTTTGCCGTTGCTCCGAAGCCCTATCCCTTTGTCCAGGTACAGGGCGATGGCGTGCATGAGATCGCCGTTGGTCCGGTACACGCCGGCATCATTGAACCGGGCCACTTCCGTTTTTCGGTCGTTGGCGAAAAGGTGCTGCGGCTGGAGGAGCGACTGGGTTACACCCACAAGGGCGTGGCAAAGCGCTTCCAGCATCTGCCGCAGCTGGATGGCCACAGGCTGGCGGCCCGTGTTTCCGGCGACTCGGCCGTGGCATATTCCTGGGCGTGGTGTGCGGCGCTCGAGCCGCTGTGCGAGACCGTTTGCCCACCTCGGGCCGCGAGCCTGCGGGCTCTGGCGCTCGAGCACGAACGGCTGGCGAATCATCTGGGGGATCTGGGCGCGCTGGGCAACGACGCGGGCTTCGCCTTTGGGCTGACGCAGTTTTCCGGGCTGAAGGAAGCTTTGCTTCGCGTCAACGCGGAGATCTTCGGAGCTCGCTACCTGATGGACTATGTCGTTCCGGGAGGGGTAGTGCGAGAGGTTCCCGGACACGCGGTCAGCCGGCTTTGCAGCTTCTACGACCAGCTCGAACCGAGCGTCGCGCAGATGCGCTCGATCTACGACGAGCACGCCGGCATGCAGGACCGCTTTCGCCAGACAGGGCGGCTGGAGCAGCCTGTGGCGGAAAGGCTGGGGGCGCTGGGCATGGTGGCCCGGGCGTCAGGCATCTCCTGCGACCTGCGCAGGGATTTACCGTGGACGCCTTACGATCGTCTTCCAGTGCGCGTGGCGACTCAGGCCAACGGCGACGTGGCGGCGCGTGTTCAGGTGCGTTTCGATGAAATTGCCGGGTCGCTGGAGCTCTGTCGGCATCTCGTGGGGGATTTGCCTGCAGGGCCGGTCCAAAATCCGATGACAGCGGCCTCTCCGAATCTGCTGGGTGTGGGCATCATCGAAGGCTGGCGTGGTCCGGTGATGATCGCCCTGGAGACAGGCTCGGATGGCGCGATCCGCTGGGCTCACGCCCACGATCCTTCGTGGCAAAACTGGCCGCTGCTGGAGCGCGCCATTCTGGGGAACATCGTTCCGGATTTCCCGCTGATCAATAAGTCCTTCAACCTGTCCTACAGCGGACAAGACGGGTGACGCGCGTATGTTCGACGTTCTCTCGCGCATGATGCGCACCGGAATCCTGAGCGAATCTCCGGAAGCGTCTCTGGACGACCTTCAGAAGGGGATCTATCGCACCGTCGGTCGTGCTCTGGCGATCCGCCAGCTTGACGCGGGTTCCTGCAATGGCTGCGAACTGGAGATTCAGGCGCTGAATAATCCCTACTACAACCTGGAAGGCCAGGGAATTCATTTCGTTGCAAGTCCGCGCCACGCCGATCTTCTGCTGGTTACCGGACCCGTTTCGGTGAATATGGAAGGGGCCCTGCTTCGGACCTTCAATGCCATGCCTGATCCCAAACTCGTGGTTGCCGTGGGCGCCTGCGGCGCCTGCGGCGGCATTTTCGGGCGCAGCTATGCATGCCGAGGCGCGGTGGCGAATGTGATTCCGGTAGATGTCACCGTGAGCGGCTGCCCGCCGGAGCCGCGAAAGATTTTAGAGGGCATTTTCGAAGCGCTTCGCGCTAAGGGCTCCTCCGTTACCGAAGGTTGAGCTGGCCGAGTTGAAAAATGTTCGGGCCCGCTCTGCAGACTGGGCGGTAAAATCCGACCAGCGGATATGGCGATTCGGTTTTTAGACAGGCGAGAGGGAAGGGAGTTGGCCTCTCCTCTTTGAGGGCAGTCGTGGAACGAAATTCTCCCAACCCGGCATATTCAGCGAGGCCCGAACGCGCTTACGGCAGGGAGATTGCTCAAATCCCCGCGGCAATTGTCATTTCGGGACCTGCTGACTCTGTCGCTGTTCGCCATCTTTCAGGGAGTTGCTGCTAGCAGATCCATGAAGGCGCTGACTCCACTCCAGCTTCTGGAATGCACGCGTCCGGCGGCCAACGCCGGCGTCTGTGAAGTCTGGCTGATCAGTGCAGGCATCGACGCCCCGGGACGTAAAACTCTGGAGGGGCTGCTTTCCGAGGACGAGCGCAGCCGCGCCGGCCGGTTTCGATTCGAGGAGGATCGCGCGCGATTCGTCGTCGCTCGAGGAGCCCTGCGCTGGATTCTTGCTTCCTGGTGTTCCGTTCCCGCTGACTGTATCCAGTTTCGACAGGGGAAACACGGCAAACCCGAGCTGCTGACCCCATCCGCGTCCGTGGAGTTCAATGTTTCGCATTCCGGCGAGTACGCGATGATTGCTGTCACTTCGGGCACAGAATGCGGGGCGGATATCGAGGTGGAGCGGCCAGGCATGAGCGAGGGGCTGATTGCCGCGAAGTATTTCTGTCGGCAGGAGGTGGAATGGCTCTCGCATACCGATGCGGGCTTCGTTCGTCTGTGGGCCACGAAAGAGGCAGTCATCAAGGCGCTGGGCGGCGGGTTGACCATTCCTCTGTGTGACTTCGATGTGACCGGTGTACTGGAGGGCCGAACATCCACCGTGACGATTGCGACCGGGGATCCGGCCCCCCGGACACTCTGGTTGAGCGAAATCCAGGCGCCGCCGGGCTATGCGGCCGCAATCGCTACGTTGAGCGAAAGACGGATTGTCGCGGGAAATTGCAGACTGCGATCATGAATCGCAAAGGCATCCAGCCGGTTGTGGGAATCGGTCGACGGCAATTCTCTGCGTGACGAGCACAAACCCGTTTTCGCAGGAGCGGGGTTGCGAATAGGCGGTGGCGCGCACCGGGACAAACCCCACAGGCTCAACATTGCAGTTACCTTTCTGCACGGCGGAAGTCTGTTCCCTGATACCCTCATAGGGAGAGCCAATGAGCGTTTTTTCCGATCCTGTAAGGGAAGCCGGGCCGCAAGTTCCGGAATTTCGAACCCAGCCCCTGGGAATCCTGCACGAAATCTTTGAGACTCAGGCTGACCGATACCCAAAAGCAACAGCGGTGGTCTTCGGGCGTCAGCACCTGACCTATGCTGATCTTGAAGGTGCAGCCAACCGCCTCGCGCGGTATTTGCGCGCCATGGGGATTCGGCGTGGTTCGGTGGTGGCGCTGTTTCTTCCGCGTTCGCTCGACTCCTACGTGGCTCTCCTGGGAATCCTCAAGGCCGGCGCGGCTTATGTCCCCATCGACTTCCAGTGTCCGGGAGACCGGGCGGCCTACATTCTGGAGAATTCCGGCGCTGAACTCCTGGTGACCACGGCAAGCCTGGCAGCGCAGCTTACAGGATTTGACGGGAATATCTTTCGCATGGATGCCGACTGGGGGGCTCTGGCCTCCGAGAGCGCAGAGCGTCTCTCCGATGTCGAGACCGGTGTGCAGCCAGAGGATCCCTGCTACATCATTTATACGTCGGGGTCAACGGGTCACCCGAAGGGTGTCATCGTCGAACACCGAAACGCCTGGCAGCTGGTGCGGGCAGAGGCCGAAATTTACGGCGCACGGCCAGACGACCGGGTCTACCAGGGTGCTTCTCTGGCTTTCGACCTCTCAGTCGAGGAAATCTGGATTGCTTTCCAGTCGGGAGCAACGCTGGTGGCCGCGACGCCGGAAATGATGCGCGCCGGACCTGATCTCTCGCGCATGCTTTCCGATTATGGCGTGACGATTCTTTCCTGTGTGCCGACGCTGCTGGCGATGCTGGACGACGACGTGCCGACGCTGCGCCTGCTGATCCTTGGCGGGGAAACCTGCCCGCCTGACCTGGTCAGACGCTGGGCACGTCCGGGGCTTCGAGTTCTTAACACCTACGGTCCGACCGAGACCACCGTCATCGCCACATATGCCGAGTTGTCGCCGGACAGTCCGGTGACGATCGGTCGCGCTGTGCCGGGGTATCGGGTGTACCTGCTCGACGAGAACCTGAAGCCGGTGCCGCGCGGACAGGTAGGCGAGATTTGTATTGGGGGCGCCGGCGTCGCGCGCGGCTACGTGGGCCTGCCGAAGCAAACGCGGGAGCGGTTTGTGCGGGATCCTTTCGCCTCGCTGGACGAGGTGGACGCCCGCATTTACCGAAGCGGCGACCTTGCGCGGATGAATGTTGCGGGTGATCTGGAATTCATGGGCCGTGCCGACTCGCAGGTGAAGCTGCGCGGATTCCGCATCGAGCTGGGCGAAATCGAAGCGGCCATGGTGGAGGCTGACAGCGCGATTCTCGCCGCGGCATGCCGCATATGGCATGATGAGACGCAAAACGCCGATCAGCTGGTGGGCTACATCGTGGCACGCGAGGGCAGCCAGCCGGACGAAGAGAATCTGCGCGCGTATCTGCGGAGCCATCTGCCCCACTACATGGTGCCGGCAGCGATTGAGACGCTGGCGGAGATGCCTGTGCTGCCGAGTGGAAAACTCAATCGCGCGGCGCTGCCGGCGCCGCAGCCCGCGGCAGCAAAAGAGACGCTTCCCGCGCACCGGCCGCTGACTCCCACAGAACTGAGCATCGCGGGAACGTGGAAGACTGCGCTGGGTGTTTCCTCCGTCTTGCCGGACGATGACTTCTTTCTCGATCTCGGCGGAGACTCTCTGCGGGTGGCGCGCATGGTCTCGGAACTGCGTGCGCTCCCGAAGTTCGCCGCGATATCTGTGGCTGACGTCTACGATCATCCGACCCTTGCTTCGCTGGCCGCCGCCGTGGATGCGGCCGGGGGACAAGTTTATCGGCAGCGCCCCGAACCGGTAGCGCCGGGTGCGCGCCGCCAGCGGGAAGCGACGGAAGGCAGGCGCTATGTGCTTGCGGGGCTCGCCCAGTCGGTGTCGCTCTACTTCATGTTCGGGATGGGCGCGGTTGAATGGATCACCCCGTATCTGCTTTACCTGTTGCTGGTCCGGGACGCGCATTCGCCACTCGTAGCGGCGGTTTGGGCCGCGGCAAGCGCCGCAGCGATCTTTCCCGTCTTTCTGCTGGTGGCCCTGGCCGCCAAATGGCTGCTGCTAGGAAGGATTCGCCCGGGCCGGTATCCGCTTTGGGGCTGGTACTACCTGCGATGGTGGTTTGTACAGAATATGGCCGGGATGGTGCCGCTGGATTACCTCGGTGGCACCCCGCTGCTTCCCTACCTTTACCGACTGTTCGGCGTCAGGGTGGGAAAAGATGTGCATTTGGCCAGCGATGGTATCGCGGCCTTCGATCTGATTTCCATCGGCGATGGCTCCAGCGTGAGCGATGAGTCCTCCCTGGCCGGCTTTACGGTGGAGGATGGGGAACTGATTATCGGCGAGGTGAAGATAGGGCGCAGGTGTTTTGTTGGCGGCCGCGCCGTGCTTGGTCCGGATACCGTCATGGAAGACGGTGCGCGGCTCGAAGACCTGTCTCTGCTCCCTTCCGGAGCGCGCATTCCCGCGGGAGAGACGTGGGCTGGCTCGCCGGCCCGGCGGGTTATTCATCCAGTCGTGGATATGCCGCCGGCGGTAGCGTGCCGTCCCGTGCGCAGGTTTGCCGCCAGTTTCCTCTATGTGGCTCTGGCGCTGGCGTTTCCCATCATGCTGCTGACGGCCATATTGCCGGGCATGATTCTGCTGCTTCGGATAGATCTATTCGTTCATCCCCTGCGCTATTTTGCGGCAGCGCCTGTGGTGGGCGCCTCTTTCGTCCTTCTGCTCATGGCCGAAGTAGTTGTGTTCAAGTGGCTGCTGGTGGGCCGGGTCCGCCCCGGCGTATACCGGGTCGACAGCGCTTTTTATCTGCGCTACTGGTGCGTGGAGCAGTTGCGCTCGCTCAGCCTCGACCTGTTGGGTCCGCTGCATTCCACGCTCTATCTCGCGCCCTGGTACCGTGCGCTGGGCGCCCGGCTGGGGCGCTTCGTCGAGGTGTCAACCGCAACCTCCACATCGCCCGATCTGCTGGAGATCGACGATGGAGGAACCGTGGCCGACGAGGCTTCGCTGGGAACGCCACACATCGAGGGCGGCTGGATGAAAGTGATGCCGACCCGTCTGGGGCGGCGCGCATTTGTGGGCAATAGCGGAATGCTTCCGGGCGGCTCCACGCTGGGCGAGGGTTCGCTCATCGGTGTTCTGTCCATGGCCCCCGCGGCGGATCAGGCAGCCATGCCGCATCGCTCCTGGCTCGGCTCCCCGCCCATCCTGCTGCCTCGCCGCCAGGTGTGTGCCGATTTCGGCGATCAGCGCACTTATACTCCGCCACGCAGACTCCGCCTGGCCCGCGCGGCATTCGAACTGCTGCGCGTCACCCTGCCGCCGGCGGGCTTCATCATCGTTGCCGCCATTGTGATTGAATCGGCGCTCATGCTGCTGCCCCGTTTCGGAATACCCGCGACTCTTCTGCTTTTGCCCCTGATCTACGGCGTCACCTGTGTTGCCGTGCTACTCGGAGTCGCGCTCGTCAAGTGGAGCGTCATTGGGCGCTTCCGCCCGTTCGTCCGGCCCCTGTGGAGCAACTTTATCTGGCGCCTGGAACTGCAGAACGCTCTCTACGAATTTCTCGCTACGCCTCTCGTCCTGGATTTTCTGCGGGGCACGCCGTTTATTTCCTGGTATCTGCGGCTGCTGGGGGCACGAATCGGGTCGCGTGTATATGTGGGCACAACTGGATTTCTGGAGTTCGATCTGACCTCCATCGGCGACCGGACGGCTCTCAACGAGGACTGCATCCTCCAGACCCATCTCTTTGAGGACCGCATTCAAAAGGCCTCGGAAGTTCACGTCGGCGCCGACTGCAAAGTCGGATCGGATTCGGTGGTTCTCTACGACTCGAAGATGGAGGACGGCGCGCGCCTGGAAGATCTGTCGCTGCTGATGAAGGGAGAAACCCTTCTGGGGCGAACCACATGGGTGGGGATTCCAGCGGAACGAGCTGACGGAAGGTCGATTTGCCTGCCGCGTGATTAGAAGGCGCGCGGGAAGCCTGAAATTCCAGCGGATTCAGTAGCTGTTTCCAATCTGCCCGCATGCGAGTGAGCCATTATCGGTCACTCCTTGCCTCTCTGCCATTTTGGCGACTTTGTCGCCGTACCGCCGGCACTGGATATCCGCGAAGATCGTGGCAGGCCGAGGACGGACCCGCGCGATCGACGCGCACCACTCTACGCCATATCGGCAGAAGCCGGCAAAACTTAAGAGTCCTTGCGGAACCGGGCGATTCGGGTCGGGTCGCTCCTCACATTTATCCAGCAGTTTCCGATATTTGAATTGGGCCCCGATATCCCGATGGTGCTTGCGTGGCCAGTGGCCGGTAAGGGCAGCGGAGCAGCTGCATCATGAAGGAGCTGAGATGTCCACCGACGGAGAGTTGCCGCAGGTTCATATTGATCCGGGCGAATCGCATCTGATCCGCCAGCCGGGGATACTGCGCACGCTGCTGGGGTCATGTGTGGGGATTACGTTCTGGGTGGAGCGGCTGCGCATTGGCGCGCTGTGCCATCCGATGCTGCCCGCATTTCCGACGCAGCAGGCCGCGGCGATTCCGCGGGCGGCAGGGCTGCGTTATGTGGATTTTGCCATTCTCGACATGGCAGCACAGCTGGACGCGCTGGGGGCGGCGCGAAGCGAAGTGGAGGTAAAGATTTTCGGAGGCGCGGATGTGCTGGATGTGGGCCGACACCATTCCCGGCCGACGGTGGGGAGGCTGAACGGGGAAGTTGCTGTGAGCGTGCTGCGCGCCGAGGGGTATAAGGTAGCCGCGTCCAGCCTTGGGGGCAGGGAAGGCGTGCACATTCAGTTCAACACCCTGAGCGGCGAGGTGCTGCTGCGCCGCTTTGGCCGGCTGCGCAAGGCGAGCTGCCACCATCATTCCGACCTGGCCACCTGCCATCGCTGATGAAGGGAACCGAAGGAACCGCGGCCGCCATTGAGATTTGGGCTACACGATCCGAGGGCAAGCGGAAGCGTGGCCGGAGGCGGTAATCTGGTTTGCAACGGGAAGGGAAGTGCGGAGGGAAGATGAAGGTTCTTTTTATCGGTGGCACCGGAATTATCAGTACAGCCTGTACGAAGCTTGCCGCAGAGCGAGGCATCGATTTGACTCTGCTGCGGCGCGGCCAGCGAACTGCAAGCATTCCGAACGCTGTCCGCACCATGGTCGCCGATATTGCCGATGAGGCAGCTGTGAGGAGCGCGCTTGCCAGCGAGAAGTTCGACGCAGTTGTCGACTGGATTGCATTTACTGGGGCCGATGTGGAACGGGACATCCGCCTGTTTCGCGATCACACCGACCAGTATGTCTTTATCAGCTCAGCGAGTGCTTATCAGAAGCCGGCGGGCGATTATCTCATTTCGGAGTCAACGCCGCTCGCCAATCCGTACTGGCAATACTCGCGCGACAAGATTGCCTGCGAGGAGCGGCTGATGCAGGAGTACCGCGGGTCCGGCTTTCCCGTCACGATTGTGCGTCCATCCCTGACTTACGGAGATACGCAGATCGTTCTGGCGGTCAACAGCTGGCAGAGGTCTTATACGGTGATCGACCGCATGCGGCGGGGAAAGAAGGTAATCGTTCCCGGGGATGGATCGTCGCTGTGGGTTATTACGCATAACAGCGATTTTGCTCAGGGGCTGATCGGCCTGCTCGGCCATCGCCAGGCAATCGGACATGCGTTCCATATCACCAGCGATGAAGTTCTCAGCTGGGATCAGATCTACACGATCACAGGACGCGCGGCCGGTGTTGAACCGCAGCTGGTGCACATCGCTTCGGATTTTCTGGGTGCGTGCGTGCCGGATCTGGTCGGAAGCCTCACGGGGGACAAATCGGCGAGCGTGGTCTTCGATAACAGCAAGATCAAACGCTTTGTTCCGGGCTACAGCGCCAGGGTTCCATATGCCGAAGGAGTCGAGCGGACGATTGCCTGGTTCGATGGCGCAGCTGAGCGACGGGCGATCGACGAACAGGCAAACGCCGACTGGGACAAGATCATTGCTGGGTATGAACGAGGCCTGGAAGCCACTGTACGCAGCCTGCATCGCTAATGCGCGCGGATCATGCCGTGGCAGGAGCTTCCATTCTCAGAGTTACTTTCTGGCCGGGCAGCATGGGCACGGTCAGCGGT
>DAHVZZ010000095.1:0-3129 GCA_027323785.1 Acidobacterium sp.
TCGCTCTTGTTGCCGGTGGTCAGGACGAGCGCATTGAACTTGTTGGAGTAGGCCATGACGAGCGCGCCGCGAATGCGCGACTGGATGTTTTCCTCGGTGATGTCCGGACGGCATCCGGCGAAGACCGGCGCGAGCGCCTGATTGAAGGCGGTGAAGATGTCGCTGATGGGGAGGACTTCGTAGCGGATCCCCAGATTTTCGGCGAGCTGGCGGCTGTCGTCAATCGATCCCTGCGACGAATACGGGCTGGGCATGCCCAGGGTGGTCACGTTTTCGGCACCGAGGGCGCGGACGGCAATGGCCGCGACCAGGGCGGAGTCGATGCCGCCGCTGAGAGCGACAACGGCTCGGGAGAAGCCGCACTTGCGGACGTAGTCGCGTGTGCCAAGGGCGAGGGCCTCGATCATGGCCTCGTCCTCGTCGGGTGTTTGCGGATGCAGGTCCCCGGTGATGGAGCCGAGGTCGGCGAAGACCAGGTCTTCCTGAAAGCTGGCGGCCTGAGCGATGACGTTGCCGTCGGGGCCGAGGACGAGGCTGGAGCCGTCAAAGAGGAGGCTGTCATTGCCTCCCACCTGATTGACCATGACGACGGGCACGCGGTTGCGCTTTGCCACGGCGGCGAGCATTTCGCGGCGGAGTTCGCGCTTGTTCCGCCACCAGGGCGATGCGGAGATGTTGAGGACCAGCGATGCGCCCTGCTTCATCAGCTCTTCGACCGGATCGACCGAGTAGAGGCGGTTCTCCCAGAAGCTCTTGTCGTTCCAGGCGTCCTCGCAGATGGTGAGGGCGACGGGCTGGCCGTCGAAATGGCAGATGCGCTGCCGCGCGGCCGGCGCGAAGTACCGCTGCTCGTCGAAGACATCGTAAAAGGGCAGCAGCATTTTGGACTGGACGAATTCAACATGGCCATGGCGGACGAGCGCGGCGGAATTCATGACGTGCTTGCCGGCTCCGTGCTCGGCGGCGGTCACGTAGCCGGCGATGACGGCGATGGAATCGTGTGCGGTGGCCTGGGCTATTTCGCCGAGGGCCTCGCCGCAGCGGGCGACAAAGGCGGGCTTTTCCAGCAGATCGGCCGGAGGATAGCCGCAGATGGCCAGTTCCGGAAAGATGACCAGATCGGCGCCACCCTGGCTGGCGCGGCGGGTAAATTCGAGGATCTTTGCGGTGTTGCCGCTGAAGTCGCCGACCGTCGGGTCGATCTGGGCGAGCGCGATTTTCACTTTTTTAGTGTAGCAACGGCGAATCCGGGCGAGGGCGGCCCGTCTGAATTCCGGCAAAGCCAGGGACGGAGGTTCTGTTCTATCCTTCCCACGATGCCAAAACCTGCACGCTCCATTTGCCTGAGATTGTGTGCCGTAGTCCTGTTGCTGGCCGGGAATGCCTGGGCGCAGTCTGGACCGGCGCGCCCGATTCGTCTCAATCCGGAGAACCCGCACTATTTTCTGTACCGTGGACGGACGATTGTTCTAATTACCAGCGGCGAACACTACGGCGCGGTGATCAATACGGCCGTGGACTACGACCGCTATCTGGCGACGCTGCAGGCAGACGGGCTGAACTACACGCGCATCTTCGCGGGCAGCTACGTGGAGGTGCCGGGGAAATCGTTCGGGATCCAGCGCAACGATCTTGCGCCCGCTCCGGGAAAATTCCTCGCGCCCTGGGCGCGCAGCTCTACGCCGGGCTATGCGGGCGGCGGCAACAAGTTCGACCTGAACAGGTGGAATCCGGCTTATTTTCGACGTCTGCGCGCTTTTCTGGCGGACGCTGCCCGGCGCGGCATCGTCGTGGAAATTACGTTCTTTTCGTCGCAATACGGAGAGGCGCAGTGGAAGCTGAGCCCGTTCAATCCGGCGAACAATGTGAACGGGCTGCACCTGAGCGACTGGAAGAAGATCAACACGCTCGAGAACAACGGTATTGTCCGCTATCAGGAGGCGTACGTTCGCAGGATCGTGCGCGAGGTGAACCCGTTCGGGAATGTGATCTTCGAGATTCAGAATGAGCCGTGGTCGGACCGTCCCGCACCTGCCGGGGTGATCAACCCGTATCTGTTCCCGCCGGCGCGGGACAATTTCCCAAACAATGTGCAAACGGCCGATGCGCTTTCGCTGGCATGGCAGGCTGCGGTTGCGCAGTGGATTACCAGCGAGGAATCCGCGCTGCCGGAGCATCATCTGATTGCGCAGTGCTATTCGAACTTCGGCTTTCCGGTGCGGAAGCTGGTACCCGGCGTGAGTGTGGTGAATTTTCACTACGCGTATCCGGAAGCGGTGACCTGGAACTACGGACTGAACAAGCCAATCGCCTACGACGAGACGGGATTTCTGGGGCGCGGCAATGCGGCGTATCGACGCCAGGCGTGGAACTTTATGCTGAGCGGCGGCAGCACCTTCGATGGCCTGGATTATTCTTTCAGCCCCGCGCATCCGGGCGGGAACGACATGGCACCGAATGGTCCGGGCGGCGGCAGCCCGGCGCTGCGGAGCCAGCTGCATATCCTGAGGGAGTTTCTGCAAAGCCTGCCCCTGGTGCATATGCAGCTGGATCGGGGGACGGTTGTCCATGCGTCGGGGGTGGTTCCGCGGGTGCTTTCATGGCCTGGTCACACCTATGCGATGTATCTGGATGGCAAGGGACCGTCCGCGGTGACATTGAAGCTGCCCCGCGGGCATTATTCGGGGCGCTGGATGAATGTTGTGACGGGAAGCGCTGTGGCAAAGGCGAGGCTGAGCAGCACGGGTGCGCCGATTACGATCGAGTCCCCGAAATTTACCGATGGAATCGCTTTGCATCTGGAGCGTGCACAGCCGTGATTACAGCTCCGGTAAATTGAGCGCGTCCAGCTCGAAGAACTGGCGGAGGACTTCGTCGTCGGACTGGTGCATCTGCTCCAGAGTTCCGAAGAACTGAGCGCGGCCCTGGTGGAGGAAGAGCACGCGGTCGGCGAGGCGCTCGGCAAAGCGCATGTCGTGGGTGACGACGATGCTGGTGAGGTGGAGCTGATTGCGGAGCTTGCGGATAAGGTCGCCGAGCAGGTGGGCGATGAGCGGGTCCACCATGGTGGTGGGCTCGTCGTAGAGGATGGCCTCCGGCTCGGCGGCCAGGGCGCGGGCGATGGCCACG